>JBFILE010000809.1:0-1002 GCA_041599855.1 Thermoplasmatota archaeon | reverse complement strand
TGCCGGACGATGATCGAGGACCGCGTGGCATCCGCGTGCGGCGGTCCCACGGTAGACGATTGCGCCGCATTCGCCTCGCGCGCGAAGGACGACCTCATCGAGGACGTGTGCGGGTCGCCGGACGCCGTGGGCTGCACGTTGGCCCACGCGGATCAGGCAGTGGACGCGGCCACAGGGACCGCGGGTACCGTGATCGCCATCGCCTGCGGTGATCCGGATCCGTCGCGATGCGGCGATCGCGCCGACCAAGCGGTGGACCTGGCCCAGGCCGTGGGGGAGGACGTGATCACCATCGTCTGCGGTCACGGAAACGCGCTCGCCTGCGCCGATGAAACGGCCCGCGCCTTGTGGCGCGTGTTGTGCGGCACCGAGGACACGTCCGGCTGCGTACCGTGACCTCGGCCACGTGGGGGCCCCGGCTGTGGGGCCCCGCCGCCGGAACCCGGGGCGCCGCTCCGGGGTCCGTTGCGAAGGCCAGCCGTGGCTGGGCAGTCGGATCAGCGTGACGTGCTATTGGCACGGGTCGGGTGGAAAAGTGGGGCGGGCAGAGCCCGCGTTGCGAAGCGCGGGAGGGGGGATTTGAACCCCCGAGTCCAAAGGACACAGGATTAGCAATCTTGCGGAGTGCGATAGCACGGCCATGTGTATCCCGCGCCATTGACTGCGGAGGAACGTATCCAGGCAAAAGTAATGTGGCTCACTCAACCGAAAGCCTGCCGGGTAATCCCGTGCGATAGAATTGAGCCATGACCGCGGCCATACCTCGCAATCGGGCATTTATCGGTACACCGGCCCGAGCAGGCTGGCAAATTGACGTACCACGACGCACCTATCTGCCTATACCGAAATGGGCGGCACAACGCCCAACATCGAGAGAATGTGGTGACCAACATAAGCCGCAGATAATACTCCCACCCACGGATGTGGCGGAATGCGCGCGACGATCAAAGCCACGAAGGCCGAGACATGATGCCACAGCCCAAGCGTCGTCAAATAGCCGCG
>JBFILE010000808.1:0-1002 GCA_041599855.1 Thermoplasmatota archaeon | reverse complement strand
CTTGCGGGGTTGGAGTACGGTTTCCACCTCCCCATCATGGCGTCGGTGCTCGTCGTCGTGATTGCCATGGCCAAGTCGGCTCCCGGGCGCGTTCAGGAAACCATCGCTACCCCTCGCGCCGGTGTCATGCAGGGCCGGTGATCCCCGTGGCGGCGGCGCGGCGCGGCGTGGTCCTTCTATTCGTCGTCGCGTTGTTGGCAGCCACGCCGTCGGCGTCGGGGCACGGCGACGTGGGGGCCGCATTCCAGCCGACGACCCTTGAACCGGGGGCTTCGTTCTCCTTCGAGCGCCAGGTGCACTACCATCGCATAGTCGGCACCATCGCGAGCGATCCACCCACGAAGCTCGCCGTAATGGTCGACGGGCCGGGCGGCCGCGAGGTCATCGCGGAGGGGACCGGAACGATTCGGCTCCGCCACATCATCGAATGCTGCCGTGACGTGGGCTGGCAGGAATACACGTTCACCGTCGTGAACGCAGGTACAACGTCGTCGCGCATCGACCCCGACCTGGCACTCGTTCATGATGACTGGTCGGTGATCGCGAACGATGGCGAGCCGGGGGCGGGTACACAAACGAGCGTCGCGCTTGGACTCATCACCGCGGGCTTCGCCCTGATGTCGCGGCGTCTCGTCCCCGGAGAGCAGGAGAAGGCGGCTGGTTTCCGGCGGCGGGCGGGGATCGGGTTGGCGGTCATCTGGGGGATCCCGGTGGGAATGTCGGTGATCGGAATGGCGACCTACGGCGGGGGGCCAATGCAAGCAGCGATCAACCTGACGGCCCTATGGCCGTTGGAGGGTGGGTTTTTCAGTCGCTTCGCCGCCATCATGATTCCGCTCATCCTCGCATGGTGCGTGGTCGTCGGACTCTGGGTGGGGGCCTATCGGCGCGACCCGACTCATCCGGTGGGTCGTGCCATCGGTTTTGCTCTTGCCCTCGGGCCCCTGCTGATTGCGACCTCGTGGTCCATCGAATACGCGACTTGGATCCCGTTCTCCATCG
>JBFILE010000807.1:0-1004 GCA_041599855.1 Thermoplasmatota archaeon | reverse complement strand
TCGGGGGTGGTGGCGATCTCTTTGGCGGCCCATTCGTGGAACGTCGTGACTGTGTGGAGGGTTTCTCCGGTGACTCGGCGGGAGGGCGCGGCTTCGCCGTATCCCATGTGTCCGCCGCGTTCGATGAATGTGAGGATGTTGGTGAATGCGGTGGTGGTGCCCGTCGCGATGGTGAAGGGGCGCGCGGTCTCGAGGCGGATGGGTCGCGTCGTGATGCTTGCGGGCGTGTTCACGCGCGGGGCCTCCAAAGGCTGGGGAGTGGGGGCGCGTTGTCGTCGCGGATCCCGCGGCCGTCCCACCGCCCCATCTTGGTGGCTTGGGCGAGGGCGGCGTCGAGGAGTTTGGCGCGGCCTTCGCGGAAGACGTCGGCGGCGGGGACGCCGCTTTCGGTTTCGGCGTCGTGGATGGCGCGCGCGGCTTCGTCGTCGTTGAGGCCGCGGGTCATGAGGCTCACGGCGGCGGCTTTTCCTCCAGTGATCGGTTCGAGGAGCATTTCGTTGGCGCGTATCTCCCAGTCGAGGGGGTTCGTGCGGAAGTGGTGCTCGTGTTTGGAGAAGGCGCCGATCTCGGTGCGTCGGGGTTCGTCGCAGACGATGAGGATGTCGGGGAAGCTTCCGTGGAGGAGGCTGAGGGTGACGCCGGAGTAGGCGGGGTGGGCGTGGGCTTCTGCCGCCATGGTGTCGGGGTCGGCGAGGCTGACGGTGATGCCGGCGGGGAGGCGTCCTTTCGGGATGTCGTAGAGGGCGCGGATGGGTTGCTTTTGTTCTTTCGCGATGAGGTCGTGGATGGCGAGGTCGATGGCGCATCGGGCGCTCGCGTTGCCGCAGATGTCACTGTGCATGCGGTCGAGGAATGCGCGGAGGTCGGGGGTGGTGGCGATCTCTTTGGCGGCCCATTCGTGGAACGTCGTGACTGTGTGGAGGGTTTCTCCGGTGACTCGGCGGGAGGGCGCGGCTTCGCCGTATCCCATGTGTCCGCCGCGTTCGATGAATGTGAGGATGTTG
>JBFILE010000806.1:0-1008 GCA_041599855.1 Thermoplasmatota archaeon | reverse complement strand
GGCTCGTGCGCGCACGAGCGCAACCAATCCTGCAAGGGCCACGAGACCCCAGGCGTCGGCACCGGGAACCGGCGCCACCATGTCGGCAGCGGACAGGCTGATCACCTGCCAAGGCTCCGATTCGAGACCCGCCGTGTCGATGACGCGGATGCGGAAATGGGCACCCGCACCAAGCCCCGGAACGGCCCATGCGGCGGCACTCCGGTCCGTGAGCGTGTGACGCGTCGTGGCCTCCGGTTCGAACGTGCGGGTCCGGCTCCGCTCGATCACGTACGCGACAAAATCGGTGAGGTACGTGAAACGCCATCGGAGGGTACCATTGGCACCGTCCTGATCGGCCGCATCCGCCGCCCACGCGATCGGTCGGGGGGCGCGCGTGTTGGGTTCGACGAACGACAGGTCGCGACCGTTCGCCCCCTCCAGATCGAATCGGTCAGGCCCGCTCGTGACGACGTCCGGCCCTGTCACGGTCACGGTTCCGCCCGTCGCATCACGGAGACCGAAGTGCAGTCGGGGATCCTCATTCCCTGCGTAGGATCCTCCACTCACCTTGGTTCGGGTCATGATGGTGCCGTCATTGAGGCGCACCACGACACGTGCGCCGAAGGCATCGGGTCGGGACGGGGCTCCGAGGACGTGACCGCTTCCACCGGCCTCACGGGTGACGCGAACGGTCCCGACGACGCCGTCATGTCTCGTAGTCGGCGACGCAGGCACCCCCCGCGGTGACCCGATGGAACACCAACGCATCATCGTCATCAGGATCGAGGGACATGGAGCCCGCCGGGTGATGGTACGTGATGCCGGACCCTTCGATGGCATCCGTCGCACCCAGTGCCGTCGCAACCGGCGCGCTGAGAAGGAGGTCTGTGAGCATGATCAGGACAGCGTTCGCGGCCACGGGACCATGCGACCCGGACGCATCCATTAGGGGCCCCTCTTCCTGCGTCCTCGCCACTCGGGCTGTGGGGTGTGCCCGATGGCGCGGGCCGTCATTGCAACGAGCGC
>JBFILE010000805.1:0-1010 GCA_041599855.1 Thermoplasmatota archaeon | reverse complement strand
AGGGTTCCCCGGTCGCGGAACAGGTCAGCCGCGGCGCCGTCAGCGTCGCCACCACGGATCAGGGGTGGAGCGGCATCAACCGCCTGCCCCTCCGCGACCTGCTCCGCGCGAACGACGTGGAGATCCACTTCGCCGGCCACACCCACCGGGACCGTGTCGCCCGCGACGATGGAACCGGCCGCATCATCGAGACGTTCCAGACGGACCACGGCCGCGGACCCGACTACGACCCCCGCGACCTCCACTATGTGAACCGGGACGACACCCTCGTCACCGGCCACTCGCAGGACGCCCTCGCCGCGCTCATGCGCACGGGCGCCGGGCCCCTGTACGTGGAGACCACGACGTCCATGTCGGACACGACGCAATACTGGGGCTACCGGGACGTGCGCCTTGCGTACGATGGCGCGGGCGACCTCGACCTTGCCGGCATCGGGTACGCGCTGACCCAGCAGGAATTCGATGACCTCGTGGCGAAGCCGGGAATCTTCAACCCGGCCCACGCGAGCCTCGGCCTGTTCTCGACGCCCCTGAACCTCCCGCTTGCGGGCGCGTATGAGGTATTGGGCGACGTGCTGCCCTGATGCGGTGGACCTCACGCGCCGGCTGCGATTCCACGGGCCCGCGGGTTGCCGCGGGTCGGGCCGGCGACGTTCGACCCGGCCGTGCCGCGGTGGCGGGGTTGATGCGGCGGCCAACTCGCACCTCCCGGAAGCGGTGGGGGCTGGCGGTGCTCGACCACGTATCGCGGACAGGCCGACAGCACCGCCACCGTGCACATCGGGGCGTGCGGGGCATTCGCGAGCCTCGATCCCGCGTGATGGCGGCCACTGCACCGTTCCTTGGCGTGGGGCGGCGCGGGCGCGCGCCCCCGGCGCCTCATCGGAAGAATCGCACCCGAACCGGGCCCCCCGACGGGCGCCTTGTCCGAGAATGGACGCCTTTGTCCCTCTCGTGCCCCCTGACCAACGGAACCGTTAAATCGGGTAGCCCGAATCGACGGGAGGTCT
>JBFILE010000804.1:0-1016 GCA_041599855.1 Thermoplasmatota archaeon | reverse complement strand
TTTCACATCCAGTGGACCAGTACCCGCATTCCGCGCGACCCCATGCGGATTCCGCGGAGGTGGGATCATCTCCTGCGATCGCTTCGAACATGATCACGGACCCGCGGGAGCAATAGGCGTGGCCACAGTGCGCCCAGAAGCCACCCGTCATCGTCGGATTCCAGTTTTCACAACAGGTGGAGAGCCAATCCGATTCACACGAATCTCCGGCGGCGAGCGGGGCCATGGTGATCATTGGCATCACCGCAACGATCACCAGGAGATGGAACATGGACATGGGCGCAGAACCCTTCATGACCCAGGGACGGTCCGGGGGGGGGATAACTGTTTGCGCGGGTCGGCGCCGGGTCCACCGCCCGCAGCACCCTTCAGATCGCCGAGGTCCGCGGCTTCAGCACGTACTCGACGCGTTCCCGCCCTGAGCCCTTGGATTCCCGCCGCACGATTTCCAGCCCACCGAGCTCCCGTGTGCTCCCGATGTGGGTGCCGGCGCAGGGGCAGATGTCGGCGAGGGCATCATCGGGGCCGATCTGCACGACGCGCAGCTTCCGCACGCTTTGCGGCAGAAGCTTCAACACGGGGCGTTCCCCGATTGTCTTCTCGAAGGTGTCGCGGTCGGCGTCGAAGATGGTGATGGGGATGTCGGCGCGGATCAGGGCGTTGGCGCGCGATTCCAGTTCCTTCAGCGTGTCGGCGTCGAGTTTGTCGACTTCGAAGTCGACGCGTGCGCCGTCGTCCTTGATCTGGTTCCCGGCGGTGCCGCTTTTCGTCATGTCCCACATGATGCCGCTGAGAAGGTGTTGGCTCGTGTGGTAGCGCATGTGGTCGTAGCGGAGGCGCCAGTCGATCTCGCCATGGACCGTGGTGCCGGGTTCGGGGCGGTCGCCTTCGACGGCGTGTTTGACGACACCCTTCTTGGACACGTGGGTCACGCGGGCCTCCCCACCGTCCCATGTGAGGGTGCCTTGGTCCGCGGGTTGGCCGCCGCCTTCGGCGTAGAAGGCGGTGCGGTCGAG
>JBFILE010000803.1:0-1018 GCA_041599855.1 Thermoplasmatota archaeon | reverse complement strand
TCGCGGCGCGGGAGGCCGGCCTCGCGGTCCCCAGCCACGACGTGCTCCCGTATCTCCTGAATGCGAGCCGACCCGCCGAGGCCGCCATTGCCGTCGGCGGCGAACCCTCGAACCCGCACAACGCGCACCTCGTCCAAGGCTTCGGCCTGGTCGATGATGAGGCCCTCGCGCGGGCGAAGGCGCGCCTCCTTGCGTCCGCGTCCCCGGAACCGCGGCCGGAGCACGACGAGTGGCGGAGCCAGGACGCGCGCATCCGGGAGGAATTGTGGAACCCGGAGCATGGGCTCCTCATGCGGGATCGCCTGGAGGACGCGGGCACCCTGCTCGACGATGGCATGGCCGTCGCACGCGACGTGGTGGACCACTACCCTGACGTGATCCATGGACTCGTCCCGCAGGATGATGCCGGGAGTGGCCGCGACGCCCCGGAAGGTCCCGGGGACGAGGTGTGGATCGAGGCCGACCGGGTTCATGAAGGGCTCCTCCACGGCCCGGGCGTCGATGGAGCGGATTGGTATGCCTTCGCCGGCACCAGCGGGTCCCTTGTCGACGTGCGGTCCAGCGGGATCGTCCTCTGCGCCCAACTCCGTGCACCATCCGGAGCCACCACAGCCCTCCAATGCGGAGGGCACTTCACCCACCTCGTGAACGAGACAGGGACGTGGTACCTGATCCTCTCAAGCCTCGGACCAAGTCGCTACCGGTTCGCCTACGGTCTCGACACCCATGCGCCCCCCGTTGACGACCCTGCGACCAACCCCGATTCCCACATCGCGCAGGATGACGCCGGGAGTGGCCGCGACGCCCCCGAGGAACCCGTGGAAGCTGTCATCATCGCGCCCGGCATCGTCCACGATGCCGAGTTGTACGGATTCGGCGTCGACTACGAGGACTACTACGCGTTCCATGCCGCCGCCGGGGACGCCCTCCACGTTCGCGCCACGAACTCGGTCTGCGTCCGGTTCATCGGGCCCACGGGCGAGGATACGCCACTCGCGTGCGGCGGCGAGCAACGCAC
>JBFILE010000802.1:0-1026 GCA_041599855.1 Thermoplasmatota archaeon | reverse complement strand
TCGCGGCTGGAGCGACAGTTGATGGCCACGTTCGCGCCCGCCTTCGCAAGGCCGATGGCAATGGCCCGGCCGATGCCGCGGCTGGCTCCCGTGACGAACGCGTTCTGACCGAGGAGTGGGCGTGCGGGGTCGATGACGGCTTCCGGTGTGAGGATCTGGATGATGGGCATGGCGACAACCTCCCTCCCGCAGGAGTGGCAGCTTGCCCGTGGGCGCCGGATCCTTGGAAAAAGCTGTCGCGTACAACCCTCGAAGTCCGTCATTCCGGAACCCCTTGCCTTCGCGTGGAAGGGGGGTTGATAGCCGACATGTTGAAGTCAGGCATCACCCACGCGGGGGAAACCCGGGGCGATCGCGCCGGGCGAGGACGACACCATGATGACGAGATCCGATCTGTTCATCTGCCAAGGTGGGTGCGGAACGTTGCCCCCCCTTCTGCTTGATCCCCTTGGCCGTTGCCTCGCATGCGGAAGCTCCACCGAAGTTGCGAATGGTGCCACCGTCGCCGCAGGCGTCATGCCCGCCCTCGATGGCTTCCTGAACGCACAGGAATCCCGCGCCATCCTGACGTACCTCAGTGTGCGGGCAGCGCTGACCGCCGGGGGCGCGGCGGATGCACGGGCCATCCACGGTGAGGACGCGATCGCCCTTGAACGCGCGATGGCCAAACTCCGCGCCGTCCGTTCCCTCTCGGACGCCCTTGGGATCGGGCCGAACTGACTGCCCCACCGCCTGCAATCAACCACTGGAACCCGCCTTGTGTGCATCGACGCCCGAAGGAACGTGCGCTGGCATGTCCGCAGGTCCCATGGGCCAAACGCCACCCTGCCCGGAAACCCGCTGATCACCCACCCCCTCGCCCCTGTATCCGCTGCCCCCGTTCCGACCCGCTTCGCCTCAACTGCGGACGATTCCGACTTCCCCTCCACCGTTGTTCCACCCCCGTGATCCCATGGCTTCCCGACTCCCCCCGCGACCGGTCGCCGGCCCCGGCGACATCCTCACGAACCTTACCACCTTCCAGGC
>JBFILE010000801.1:0-1029 GCA_041599855.1 Thermoplasmatota archaeon | reverse complement strand
TTCTTCGCGGACCTCCAGGTACGGTACCTCGCCACGGGACTCGTCCTCGGGGCCATCGCGTTGTACTTCGCCCTCGGGTCCACATACGGCACGTGGCAGGAGACGCTGCGCGTCACCGCGTTCCAGTGGGTGAGTGCGCTCACGACGACCGGGTTCCAGACGGTGAATCCGCGGGAGTGGCCGGACGCTGCGAAACTCGTGCTCGCATTCGCCATGGTGTCGGGTGCGTGCGCAGGGAGCACGGCCGGCGGCATCAAGCTCTTCCGCGTGGCGTTGCTCACGAAGGGCGTGGCGTGGAAGATCGAGCGCGTGAACCTGCCGCGGGGCGCCGTGACCGCGTTCCGGTACGGTCCGTCGCGCCTCCTGAACAATGAGGCGAACCGTGAACTCGCGGAAGCCGCGTTCGTCACGTTCCTCTGGGTGATCGGCCTCTTCCTCACCCTGTTCGCGATCCTCCACTACATGCAGCCCGGGTTCACCCTCGGTGACGCGATCCTCGAAACCGCGAGCCTGCAGGGGAACAACGGCATCTCCACGGGCATCGTGGACCCCTCGAATCCGACGCCGCTGAAGTTCGTGCTCATCTTCAGCATGTGGGCAGGCCGACTGGAGATCTTCCCCGTGCTCATCCTCCTGAGGAGCCTGCTCTTCCGCCGGGGACCGTTCGACAAGTGAGTGATGACGGTCCAAGGGCGACGCTCGATGACGGTCTTCGAGCGGATGTCGGGCGGGCCCC
This sequence comes from Thermoplasmatota archaeon, assembly GCA_041599855.1. Lineage (GTDB taxonomy): Archaea > Thermoplasmatota > SW-10-69-26 > JACQPN01 > JAJPHT01 > JBFILE01. Next base: position 293 of record JBFILE010000801.1, on the reverse strand, counting down.
GCGGGTCTCGGCGAACGTCATGAGACCCACCGGATGACCGCACCGGCGAGACTCCGGGACGCGGGACGCATGGACAGCGCGCGGATGAGACGCGGCGACCGCCGGGCACATGCTGCGCGCGCCAAGCCATGACGCGGACCCGGGGGGTCCCCGCACGGTGACAGGACGTGGCAAACGCCACGTCCCGGTCCTCGTAACCGCTTCGCGGGCGGTGCGGCCCCGACAGCCGCGCGGGGGCGGGCTGGTGGCGGGAGTCGTCAATCATCACACCACCCCTCGCGACCTGCGCAAGT
>JBFILE010000800.1:0-1031 GCA_041599855.1 Thermoplasmatota archaeon | reverse complement strand
TCGGCATCCTGAGTCTGATCCTGATCACGGTCGTGGTGATCGACGTTGTGTGATCCGAAGCGGTTGATCTTTGGTCGATTCGGCACGTGCCCTCGCGGCGCCATGATTCAGGGCGGGCCTGCACGGGAATGCGCGGAGCGGAAGCTACGACCGTTCGCGTTCGTTCAAACCCCGGCCCCACCGCCCGCGCTCACCAAGCGCCGGGGCGCTTCGCCGATCGTGCCCGCGATCCCCCGTCGATCTTCCGGACGACGCCTTCCGACCCGGCCCGCAATTCCTCTTCGATGCGATGCACGGATTCCACATGGGCCTGGAGGCGACTCACTGCGTCCTCGAGGTTTGCGAGATGGGACTTGATGCGGGAGCCGACATTGCCCTCTCCGCGCGCCGGTTGTCGAGAAGGAGCCGGGACGCGGTGACGATGTCCTGGGCGATTTCCGTCTCGGCGGTCGCAAGGAGGCTCGCGTCCGTGCCCCGGTTCGACATGAGAAGGGTCCGTTCCGCGTGGAACTGGGCGATTTCGCGCAGGACCCCCATGCGATACGCCAGTTCCGTGGCGACAACCTCGCGCGCCTCGGAAGTCCCGCCGGACACGGACGCGAGGAGTTCGAGCAGCGTTTCGTCCGTGCAATCGGCGACGATGTCAACCAGCGGGGTCCCGTGCCCTGCCAGCCGTTTCCATTTGTCCCACAGTTGGTGTTGACCCCCCAATTCCGGCCCTCGGGCCGGCAGCCGTTGCCGTCCGTTTAACGATGCCGCTCCAGCCAACCGCCGTGCCCTGCCGGGCCAGGGCTTGATGGGAACCCCGGCGGAAAAACAGGATGTCCCCCCGTTGTGCGCCGTGGATCGGCAAGGCCCCGGTGCTGAACGCCGCGCTGACAATCTGGCGGACGGCGCCTTCGGCCACCCGATAGCGTCGAGACAAATACTGGGCAACGTTCTCCTGTTCCGGTTCGAGCCTGCCGGAAGGAGTCACGGCGAGCCAATCGCTCCAGCGGCCCGGTCTTTCCTCGCGACGAGTTGTCTGCGCC
>JBFILE010000799.1:0-1032 GCA_041599855.1 Thermoplasmatota archaeon | reverse complement strand
CGCCACGGTGCCCGTTCCGGAACAGCCGCACGACACACCGTCATCGTACATGATCCAGTACTTCGCGAGGGTGCTCGTGTACCCTTGGCGCTTGAGGTCGCCCACGATGGTGGAGAAGCTGTCGTCCGCGGCATCGGTCGGGAGGACAGCATTCTTCACCGTGAGCGCGCCGTCGGGGTCGCACGCGAACACGTACTGGGCATTCATGCCGAACTCTCCTGCCTCCTCCAGGAGGACGCCGTTCACCGCGGCGGCAAGGTCCCGTAGTTGCGGCACGCGCGTGGCGTACCGGTCGGCACGGTCATGGGGCCGTGCGTAGATGATGAGGTTGTGGTACTGCGCCGCAGGATCATCCACGCACTTCGGCTGGATCGACGGGGCGCCTGCAACCAGCGGCTCCTCTGCATCCTCGTAGTCGAACCCGTGGGTGAGCACCGTGGATCCGTCGTCGAGGCGCACGCGCCAACCGCCCGCCACCCGGCACGAAGGGCCGAGGCCGGGAACCATGGCGAAGTTCGAGCACTCCGCATCGTACTCCGTGGGAAGCGCACCGGCGTCCGCGCCGAACGTCAACGGCGCTGCGCCGAGCGTCGAGACGAAGACCGCGAGTGCCAGCACTGGCCGTGGGATGATTGCGCGCATGGGAGCCTGCCTCGGCGAGACAGTTTCCGTAACGATACTTGAAGCGTTCCCGGATTTCGCATTCATTTACGTCGCGAAGCGGCCACGACCGCAGCTCCCGCGACGGCGACGAGGGCCATCCCGGCACCCAGGGGCGTGTCGTTGCTGTCGGGCACGGCGGCCCCCCGCGAGGGTGCAGCGGCGCTTTCGGGCGCCGCGCTCGGGGGCACGTCGAAGCCGAAGTCCACGGCGTTGCCGGTCGTGCCGGAGGCGGCCGCGGCGAACGTCATGACCCGCACCTGCGCCGTACCGCCCGGGAATCCCGGGTGCGGTCGCACTGAAATCTCGAATACGCGGCTCGCCTGACCGGCCTGCCGGAGGCCGAGCACCTCCGGATCTGGAAGGATCATT
>JBFILE010000798.1:0-1033 GCA_041599855.1 Thermoplasmatota archaeon | reverse complement strand
GGTCACGTCCGCCAACTGCCCAGGCGGGACGGTGAGTTGGGACGGTTCGACGGTGACGTCGTAGCCGCCCCCGATGCCGTACGCGCCACCGTGAAGGTCGAAGGTTGCCATCTCGTCCCCGGTGTTCCGGACACTGATTGCAAGCGCAACGGAGCCGTATGGCTCGTCGATCAGCGGCCACCCGCCGCTTCGCCACATCTCGACGCCATCCGCCGTGTCGATCACCACAGGAATGCTGTTTCGCCCATGGCTGACCGTATCGTCCGCGGCAGCCGCTCCCCGGAAGGTCACAAACCCGTCCGACCCGCGGGCGGACTCGGCAGGCGCCCGCATGAGAACATGCACCTCCGTCGTCGTGCCAGGTTCGAGGTCGTATTCCGCGCCCGCGGGGCTCACGGTCCAACCGTCGGCGAACTCGACGTCCGCGCGGAGGGTTCCCGTCAATCGCTCCCACCCGCGGTTGGCAAGCTGAACCGCAACGGCGCGTGATTCCAGGGGTTCAAGGATGAGCGATAAAGGATCGAAACGAATGGCAAGGGGCCCCGGATCCCGCCAGACTCGAGGCTCATCGGCCCAACGCTGTGTCCCGTCGTGCTCGGGATCGTCGAATGTCCGGGTTTCCCGGGGAATGACTTCGAACATGGCGGACGATCGGATGAACGGGGTGCCCGTGGATTCCGTCTGCACCAGCAGGGTGTGGTTCACGCTGAAGTCGGCGCCATTCCATTGATTCACGGCGAAGCGGACGTCCACGTTGCGCCGACCCCCCGCGGCAATGTCAAGGTGCGTGCCATGCTCGGGCGAGGAAGCCAGCGACCATGTGCTCGGGTGCGGAACTGCACCCCCGGTATGCGTCCAGTTCGCCACGACAGCGCGGACGGACCATGGTGACGGATTCTCTACCGTGAAGGTGACGGACACGTCTGAACCCGACGGCACATGGACATGGCTCTGGCTCACGGTTGCACGAAGCATCACCACGCGCAACGGCACGACCACCGATGCCAAGTCCCCACGACTTTGATTGCTGGAG
>JBFILE010000797.1:0-1043 GCA_041599855.1 Thermoplasmatota archaeon | reverse complement strand
GACAGGATGCGTATCACACCATCCTTCGTGAAGGACTCGCCACCGATTCGCACGACCCGGCCGGCGTGTATGTCGGAACAACCACGGGACAGGTGTACGGCAGCCGCGACGGCGGGGATTCATGGATGACGCTCGCAGAGACGCTGCCACCCGTGCTCAGCGTGAGCGCAACCGTCGTGCAATGAGCCGGAGCATCAGGCTGCGCGGGGCAACTCCCAGATGCCGTGCTCGACGCCGCCGACGCGATGGATCGCAATGCGCCCGTGACCCGGAAGGACCATCTCGGGCAGCAGCACGTCGGAGCCGAGGGGCCCGAGTCGCGCGACCGCCGCGTCCAGGTCCGGCACCCGCACATAGGTCCGCGTGAGGGGCTTCTCCTCCTCGCTCATGGAGGCGCGGATCGCCGCGCGGGCCCCGTTCGGAAGGGTGGCGATGACGGCTCCGCCGAGCACGGGATCCGCGTCGGCGAACACCCACCCGTGTGATTCCTCGTAGTACCGGCGCGTCATGGCAACGTCGGCGGACACGACCTCGATGTAGCAAACATCGTGGACCGCCACCTGCGGTGCCGCCCCCGCATCGTACCCCGGGAGCACAAGCAGCATGCCGTTGGATGCCGATTGGCGCATCTTCATCACGGGCTGATACGGGGGCGACGCATGCCACGCGCGGGCGTCGCCCTCGCTTGCGAATTCCAGGATGATGGCCCGTGACGGCGCGGGGCCGCCTTCCAATGCCTGCGGGTCGGGTTTCCGGGCGATGAAGCGGCCGCCGAACGGCGTCAACGTATCTTGGACCTTGGCCACGTACGACGCATACGTTTCCGGGTCGGTGATGGTGTCGATGAGCGCGACGACATAGGCGGGCATGGGCGCTGGAACAGTCATGGCGTCGAAAAAGGTTCGGGCCCCCCCATGCCATGCACCGTTCCGGCGCTCACGCGGGCATAAGCCCGCCGTTGCGTGTCGAGGTTGGCTGTTCGCGCCGACCCGGGCGCCGAACCGGGGGGGGGTGGTAGTGCCAAGTTAAGGAATATCGCCCAG
>JBFILE010000796.1:0-1050 GCA_041599855.1 Thermoplasmatota archaeon | reverse complement strand
TTGCGCGTGGCCGCGCCCGGCCTGCTCGGGAGGGCATCGGCCCGCTTGACGATCGCCTTGATGTTCTTCACGATCCCTTTATGGTGGTTCCGAATCCGACTCGTCTTCCGTGGCATGCCTGACTCCTTTCTAGAAGAGGATCTTGCGGACGACGTTCTCGTTGATGTCGGTGAAGTAGATCGCACCGGGCTCTCCCGCGACCCCGGTGGGGGCGTTCATCAGGGCGACGGAAGGATCGCCGTTTCTCGTCGTCGCGGCGTCGGGCGTTCCCGCGAATGTGGTGACGTTCCGGATCGTGCTGATCCGGCGCACCGCGTGGTTCCCCCGGTCCGCCACGTAGAGGACCGAGCCGACCGAAGCGATCCCATCCGGGGAGGAAAAGCGCGCGCTGCCGCCCTGACCGTCGGCGAATCCCGGCTGGCCCGCGGAGCCGGCAAACGTGTCCACATCCCCGGCGGGCGTGGTAACCCTCCGGATGGTGTGGTTCCCTGCGTCGGCGACAAAGAGGTTGGTTCCGACGAAGGCGATCCCGAGGGGGGAGTTGAAGCGGGCCGTGGCGGTTCCGTCCGTTGACCCCGGTGTTCCCGGGCTTCCCGCCAATGTGGTGACATCCCCTGTCGTGGTCACCTTGCGGATGGTGTGATTCCCCGTATCGGTCACGTAGAGGTCACCCCCGAGCGCAACGATCCCCTGGGGGTTGTTGAACCGGGCGGATGTTCCCGTGCCATCGGCGGACCCCGTCGAGCCGGGATTGCCCGCGATCGTTGTCACGAGGCCGGCGACCGTCACCTTCCGGATCGTGTGGTTTTGGGAATCGGCGACGTACAGGTCGCCGGCAAGAGCCGCAATGCCGCCGGGGAACAAAAAGCGGGCCGCGGTTCCCGATCCGTCGATCGAACCGGGGACACTGGCGGACCCCGCGATGGTGGTGACAACCCCCGCGGCGGTGACCTTGCGGATCGTGTGGTTATCGGTGTCCGCGAGGAACAGTTCGTCTCCGATGATGGCGGCCCCCGCCGGGCCGGCGAAGCGGGCAGCGGCACCCGAGCC
>JBFILE010000795.1:0-1051 GCA_041599855.1 Thermoplasmatota archaeon | reverse complement strand
CCGGAATCGCGGACGCGGGGGACAACGTGGGCAGCGCCACGAAGGCGGCGAAGGATGCCGTCGCGGGCGCAGCCGCCGACGCATGGAACACGCTCAAGGACGGTTTCACCGGGATCTTCTCGAAGAAGCCCGCCACCGACGTCGGCGTCCACCGCGGGGGCATCGTCGGGGAGGCCGTTGACGGTGACGGCCTCGGCGACCTCCTCGGCCGTGTCAAGCCGCTTCCGAAAGACTGAGTTCCGCCGCGCGGAGCGCATTCGCAAGCACCATCGCGATTGTCATGGGGCCCACGCCCCCGGGCACGGGGGTGATGGCGCCCGCGATGGGGGCGACCGAATCGAAGTCCACGTCGCCGCAGAGCTTGCCGTCCACGCGGTTGATGCCCACGTCGATGACCGTCGCGCCCGGCTTCACGAAGTCCGCGGTGACGAAGCGGGCGCGGCCGATGGCGGCCACGAGGATGTCGGCTTCACGCGCCACGGCCGCAAGGTCCGGCGTCCGGGAATGGGCGACCGTCACAGTCGCATTCGCCCGCTCGCCCTTCTGCATGAGGAGTGCGGCGAGCGGCTTCCCCACGATGTTCGAGCGGCCGATGATGGTCACCCGCTTCCCGGCCGGGGAGATGCCGGCGCGGGCGAGGAGTTCCACGATCCCGGCGGGAGTCGCCGGGGCGAAGCGCACGTTCCCGGACAGCAACCGGCCTTGGTTCGCGGGGTGGAATCCGTCCACGTCCTTCACTGGGTCCACGGCTTCCAGGATCACGCTCTCGCGGATGCGGTCCGGGAGCGGGAGTTGCACCAGGATGCCGTGGACGGCGTCGTCCGCGTTCAACCGGGCGATGACTGCGAGCAGTTCCGCCTCCGTCGTGGACGCGGGCAGTCGCAGGGTTTCGCCCACCATGCCGGCTTCGGTCGCCCCCTTCTCCTTGTTCCGCACGTACACGTGGCTCGCGGGGTCGTCGCCGACGAGGACGGCGGTGAAACCGGGGACGATGCCGTGGGTCGATTTCAAGGCGGCCACGCCTCTCGCCACGTCGTCCCTCACGTCGCGG
>JBFILE010000794.1:0-1052 GCA_041599855.1 Thermoplasmatota archaeon | reverse complement strand
CGCCGACGCCACCACCGTTTTCACATGCACGCCCTGCGATCGACGGTTCGTATGGTTCGTGCCCGTGAGTGAAGCTCCATGCCCGTATTGCCTTCGCGTGAGTACGCTCGCGTCCGGGGGGCCGGCGAAGCGCATCGTGCGACGAACGATTGCGGTTTGAGAAGAAGCCGCGAGTGCGGGGTCGATGCAGGGGTGCGTCGGCTCATCGGGAGCACGTCATCGCGTCCGATCACGCATGCTCGACGGACGTTGCTGCCGACGCGACATCCTCCACGAGGTGCCGGATGTCCTCGCGCGTTGTTGCCGTCCCGAGGACACACACGCGGATCGTGAATCGGTCATCAAGGACGGTGCCGCTCAGGTACACGCGTCCCTTCGCATGGATCGCCGCAAGCATCGCCTGGGTGCGCGCATCTGTTGCCGCCGCTGATTCCCCCGCGTGGGCGACCGCCCGGAACGTCAACACGGAAAGGGTGGGGCCCGTCACGATCTCCAGGCCCCCGATGGCCGCGATGCCGTCAGCGGCGACATGGATCCAGTCCAGACGCTCTTCCAGATGCTTCCGGAATGCGCCCGCGCCGTGGACCCGCAGAGGAAGCCATACGCGGAGGCCGCGCCATTCGCGAGTCAACTCGATTCCCATTCCGGAGAAGTCGATCAGGGCCGCATCCTTGTCGGGCATGTAATCCGCCCGCTCGCCGAAGGCGGCCTCAAGGTTCCGGGGATCCCGCACGAGGATGGCCCCGTCCCGAATGGCAGCCCAAGGCCCTTGGGCGGGTCGAGGGTCACGCTGTCCGCCTCCGCAAGCCCGCGACGGATCATGCGGCCTTCCTCCCGATCCGTCAGCACGAAGAAGCCCCCGTCGCGGACGGTGACGTACGGATTCAGACGCGGCAAGGGCGTCGGCAAGGGTGGATGTGCCGAGGTTGCCGCCCGGGATGTACGCCATGAAGCCGCCGAGGGTGGTGTCCATGCGGGCCGGGACGACGTCGGAGACGATGTAATCGACAAGGGCGCGAAGGTCCTTGCCCTCGTCCGTCAGGGGGCCGAGG
>JBFILE010000793.1:0-1055 GCA_041599855.1 Thermoplasmatota archaeon | reverse complement strand
GAGCGACGTCACCGTGCGGCCCCCGTCCGTCGTCAAGGATGCGAGGACCGGAATGGGGGGTCCGCCGGCCCCGTACGTAATGTTCCCTCCAACGATCGTGGTCGTGAGTTGGCCCGCGCAGTTCGATTGGATGCCGCCATTGGGAAGAATCGTGAACGGAAGGTCCACGACCGGCGCCGGTGGACTCGCGGGCGCGAACGGGGTGGGGTTCCATGCGTCGGGGGTCCCCGGCGCAGCGGCGACGCGCAGCGTACCTTGGACGATAGCGGTCGCGCCATCGAGGTCCGTTGCCGTTACCCTGAGGAGATAGTCGCCCGGACGCGCACCCAGGGGAATCACAACGTGGCCCGCATAGATGCCATCGTGCGCCACCGAGTCCGCGGATCCGTCATCGCGAAGTAAGAAGGCAGGGATATCAAGTCCACTGACGCTTGCAGAGAGGGTGCGGATGAACTTGCGGCCCATCGCGTGGTCGGCTTCCACTTGGACGCGCACCGTGTCCGTTCCGTATGCGGTGGCCACGTTGCTTCCCTGGTCGAGGAGAAGGCGCAGGGTGAGCGGCGCGGCGAGGTCGGGCGCAGCGCGGTCCAGCGTGATCGCCGCGACGGCGAGTGGTTTCGAGTCGGCGTAGGTCAGCAGGGCGGTCAAGGGCACGTCCCCCGGGACCGGGGCGAGGAGGGCGATTGCAATCGCGTCGCCCGACGCCCACATGCCGCCAGCGTTGCCTAAGGGCCCATCGAACAGGAGCGTATTCCCCGCTGAGATGGATGCCCTCACTTGGGAGGGATCCAGAGGCGCGCCGCCGGCGTGGGTCAGCAGCAGGCTCGTCGCGCCAACGCGCGCTTGGCCCACCACGTCCGTCACGGCCGCCGCGACATCAGGAGGAGTGTCATCAGTCTGGTTCAATGCGACCACGGCCACCACCGTCACCACCATTCCGGCAGTGAGGATCGCACCGAGGGATTCGGTGAACCCGCGTTCGTCTCGTCGGCTTCGTTGGAATTCAGTTGAGATTGGCATCGTACAACCCGTAGGTGAAGCTCAGTTTCAGATCG
>JBFILE010000792.1:0-1061 GCA_041599855.1 Thermoplasmatota archaeon | reverse complement strand
CAGCAAGCCGCTGGAGGGTCTCCTCGGAAAGCAGGTTCTGCGAACGCCCTTCAGAAACGGCGGCGATCAAGAACTGGGGGTCCTTCGGACCCCCAAAAAGGGGCGGGGGATCATGCGGTCCAGTTGCGGAAATCGACCCGCATCCGCGTTCAGAACGTCGTCTCAACGTACTGCAGCACGCTTTCGAAGACCGCGCGTCCGTCCCCTTCGCCCGCGGGGTCCTTCCCGCTGCGCGTCCAGTCCGGATGCTGGTAGCGCCATCGGACACGCTCCGGGTGGGGCATCATGCCGAACACGGTGCCGGTCGCGTTCGTGATGCCGGCGATGCCCTGCGTCGAGCCGCTGGGGCTCCACGGGTACGCGGCTTTCCCGCCTTTGTCGTCCACGTACTGGAAGACGACCTGGTCGTTCGCCGCCAGCCTCGCGAGGGTCTCCTCGGAAAGCAGGTTTTCGAACATGAGTTTCCCTTCCGCGTGGGCGCTCGGGATCATGCGGACTTCGCCGTCCGGGATGGCGCTCGTCCACACGCACTTGCCCTTGTTCACGTGCTTGAGCAACGTCGGCCGGCACTCGAACAATGCGGAATCGTTCCGGTTCAGGACCGCCGTCGGCTCCGCTGTCGCGCGCCCCTTGTCATCGCCCGGGAGGAGGCCGAGTTCCACGAGGATCTGGAACCCGTTGCACGTGCCGCCCACGGGCTTCTTCGCTTCCACGAAGGCCTCAAGGTCCTTTCCGAGGTAGCTCTTGACGCGGGCCGCGAAGAGGGCGCCGGCGCGCACGTAGTCCCCCGCGCTGAAGCCACCCGGGAACATGAGGATGTGATAGTCGCCGAGGGAGCGCTTCTCCTCTTCCGGGATGTCGTCCCGGATGAGTTGGTTCAGGTGCACGAGTTCCGGCTTCGCGCCGAGTTCGTGGTACGCCTCGAACATCTCCTGCTCATTGTTTGTGCCCTCGATCCGGAGGATCGCGACGCGGATGTCCTTGCGCTCCATTACAACAACCTCCCGAGGCCTTCGGAAAATTCGCGACCTGCATCGGCGACCTTGACGTCCACCACCGTG
>JBFILE010000791.1:0-1066 GCA_041599855.1 Thermoplasmatota archaeon | reverse complement strand
TCGATGATGGCTGAATCACGGGTGCACGTTGATTCATTGGCGGAGACACCCCCGCAGCCGAAAATGACCTGGGGTGCAGGCGAAGCGGCGCCGATGCCGCCCGGGGCATCATGGGGTCCGACCGGTGTGCCGAGCGGGATGCACCACGCGCGTGCCGCAACGGAGTCGACTCCCAGACCGGATGTGTGCATGGTCCGGAAGCGACCCGAGGGGGAAAAACCTCAGTCCGCGGGAAGAATTACGGCTGACCCGTGATGAATGGCCGGGCCGAACGTGATGACATTCATGGTCGATCGCCCAACGCATGAGGGGGCGGGGTGCGGGCGGCGCGGGCGATCATTCCGGGGGGCATTATTATGCCAATCCTGTATTTTAATCGAGGCGCTGCGATCTCCCGCTCCGGGCGCATGTGCGCGACCCGAGCCCGGATCGCCACCCCAGCGCCCGATTCTGGCATATCTTGTGAACGACGCGTGCGCGTCGTTCACGGATCGGCATGGGAAGAAAAACTAGATGAATGGCGGAGGTTCCTACTAGATTGGTGACTAGATGTCCCTCGTAACGAAAATCTGGGGAAACAAGGCGTCGCCGAACCTTTTCACCACGGTTCCGGCACGCGTACGCGATCAACTCGGGGTATCGCCGGACTGCAAACTCGAATGGCGCCTCGAAGGCAGCTTCGCGGAGGTCCGCTGCATCGAACCTCCCATCCGGAAGGGGATGCCGTGCCATTCCGTGTTCAAGCAGAGTCGCAGCAATTCCGTGTACGCGACCGTGCCCACGGCCGTCATCGAACAGCTGCGCCTCTCCGACCGAAGCCGCGCCGAATGGGAACTCCACGGTGACAAGGCCCACGTCCGGCGCGCGTGATGGTGGTGCATTGCAACACGCTGCCGCCATGCGTCCTCCCCTCGCCGAGCATGACGCTGCCGCCAACGCGCGTTGGTGTCGCCGGCGCGTGTGGCTGCTGCCGCCCGTATCGTGGCTACCCCGCCGGCCCGGTTGCGCCCGCATGCCCCGCTGGAGGGCCGTGACGCCGGGGGGAAAATGTTTGATCCTCAATAAT
>JBFILE010000790.1:0-1067 GCA_041599855.1 Thermoplasmatota archaeon | reverse complement strand
CGCGTCGGTGAATTCCTCGACGCTGAGGTTGAGGGTCGAGCGGACGCCGAGGGTCGCGCCGGCACGGAACGTCAAGTGTGCGAGGGTGAAGTCGCCCGTCGCGCCGGGAACGTTCGAGGAGACGGCGAGCATCCGCAGCGTCCCGCGCGCCGGGTCGTGGTGCGTGACGAACGTGGAGGCCGGAATGTCGCCCGGACTCACGTCCACCACTTCCACTCGGGACGGGTCGTAGTGGAGCGTGACCGAGGCGGTTCCAAGGTCGGCAACGTTGTGAATCGTCACGGGGACCGTGTTGGACGAGATGAGGACGTTGCTCATGTTCAGTTTGAGGCTCGCGGTCGGCGGGACGACGTCGAGGTGGGCGTAGGCGTAGCGGAGGCCACTGGATTCGCTTCCCATCTCGGCGTAAGCCGTGAGCGGTCCCTTGGTGCCGGGCGTGATGCGGAACGTGTAGTTGCCGTCCTTGCCTGCGCCTGGCGCCCCGGTGCCGTTGAGCGACGTCGTCGGGATGCCAGGATAAGCGCCTTCTTGGCCGCGGAAGAGGAAGACCCTGCCATCGGGAATCGGGTTTCCGGATTTGTCGGCGAGGTGGAAGGTGACGTCCGCCGTTTCGCCTGCCACCATTTCAGCTTGTGACGACGAAATGTTGTGCTGGACTGCGGGCAGAATGAGGATGTGGGCCCTGCCGCTCCAGTTGACGGTCACCGTGACGTCGCCCGCGCCGGTGGGGACGATGCCGGAGAGGCGGGCGGTGCCCGTGGCTTCATCGTAGGAGTCCGCGCTCCATCCGGGCAGGGCCGCTTTGCCGATGAGGATGTCGAGGAGTTTGAATCCGCTGCTCCGCTGCGGGTGCCCGCCGGATGCGTTGGTGATGGTCAAGTCCAGCGCGTAGGCGCCAGCACGGACGTCGGCGGTGCCCGCGTTGGAGGCCTTTCGCACCGGGAGTTCGGTGACGATTCGGCCCGCTTCCCTCGCGGTCAGGGTGACTTCCTCTGCGGCGGTGACGGTGTAGTATGTGGTGCTGCCAAGTTCGGGGCGTGAGTCGCCCCGGTAGTCGAACGTCGCTT
>JBFILE010000789.1:0-1070 GCA_041599855.1 Thermoplasmatota archaeon | reverse complement strand
GCCAGCACGTCAACAAGGTCGAGTCCGCGGTCCGGATCACCCACGAACCGACGGGAACCACGGTGCTCTGCCAGCAGGAGCGGTCGCATCACAAGAACCGCGCCATGGCGATGAAGATCCTCCGCTCGAAACTGTACGAGCTCGAGATGCGCCAGCGGGCGGAAAAGGCCGCGGAGGCCCACAAGTCGAAAAAGGACATCGCCTGGGGATCCCAGATCCGGTCCTACGTCCTCGCCCCCTACCGCATGGTGAAGGACCACCGGACCGGGCACGAAACAGGAAACGTGGACGTCGTCCTGGACGGCGATATCATCGCATTCATCCGGAAATATCTTCTTGCGGCGGGTGCGCAGGGCGAGCAGCGCTCCGCCTAGCCGGATTGCGCGCGACAGCGCGCCGGGACGGCAGGTCCCCGGAAGTCCGGTGAAACAGCAACGGAGGAGGCCCGCGTGACGGAAGAGTGGAACGACCTCGTCAGGGAACGGATGCGGAAGGCGGACGAGGTCCGGCGACGCGGCGGGAATCCGTATACGAACGCCCAGCGGGTGGGGTGGACGACGGCCGACGCAATGCGTGCCGCGGAAGGCAAGGACCTGGCGAAGGAGGAGATCCGGGTCGACATCGCCGGCCGGGTTGTTGCCGAGCGGAACTTCGGGAAAGCGGCGTTCCTCGTGATCGCCGACCGGGCGGGAAAGCTGCAGGCGTACCTGAAGCGGGACAGGATCGGCGAGGAGGAGTACACCCTGTTCCGGGAAACGATGGACATCGGGGACATCGTCTGGGTCGAAGGGCCTCTTTTTCATACCCGCACGGGAGAGCTGACCATACAGGCGGAGCGCTTCCGTCTCCTGACCAAATCCTTGCGGCCCCTTCCCGAAAAATGGCACGGTCTCTCGGACGTGGAAACCCGCTACCGGCAGAGGTACGTCGACCTGATCGTGAACGAAGAGGTGCGGGAGGTCTTCCGGCGCCGGAGCCAGATCATCACGTTTCTCCGGAATTTCCTGGTATCGCGGGACTTCCTCGAGGTGGAGACACCGATGATGCAGCCGATTGCGGGTGGCGCGCTT
>JBFILE010000788.1:0-1072 GCA_041599855.1 Thermoplasmatota archaeon | reverse complement strand
GGGCGCCATCCCCCGTGAGCGCCCCGACCTTGCCGTTGAAGAGGAAGAACTCGGGTTCTTCCGCCCGCAGCTTGTCGGGGCTGAACGACAGCAGGCCGGTGGATCCGGCGGGCTCGTTCGTGTAGAGTTCACCTTGCACCACGTAGAACTCGCGGTCCATCGGGGCGAGGCCTTCCTTCGGTTCCACAAGGATCATGCCGAACATGCCGTTCGCGATGTGCGCGGGCACCGGTGCGGTTGCGCAATGGTACACGAAGAGGCCGGGGTGGATGGCGCGGAACCTGAAGGCCGCGGATTCGCCGGGGGCGACCATGGTGGCTCCGGCACCTCCGCCGGGGCCGGTGACCGCATGGAGGTCGATGTTGTGCGCGTGTCGGGATTCGGCCGGGTTCACGAGGGTGATTTCGACCATGTCGCCTTCCCGCACCCGGAGCATGGGTCCGGGGACCGTGCCGTCGAAGGTCCAGAACTCGTATGCGGCGTGATCATCCAGGGGGGCCGCGAGTTCGTCCGTGGTCAACGTGAACCGGACGATGCCGTCCGCGTCTGGAGGCGTGAGGGCGGGAGCAACAGGGGATGGCACGACCGTGGTCGCCGGTGGCGTGAAGACTTCAGCAGGGTCCGCGGCGCCGTCGGCGGAGACCACGATGGTGCCGACCATGCCCTGCCACTTGCCGTCGCCGCCTTGTGCGGCATGCGGCACGCAGTAGTAGTCGTACGTGCCTTCCTCCGTGAACGTGTGGCTCCACGTGGCTCCCTCGCCCAACCATGAGGCGACGGAGTCGCCGCTGCCGTCGGTTCCCCACTGCGCCTTGTCCGCGGGTGTCACCGTGTGGCCGTAGCTGTCGTCGTTGATCCAGGTGACCGTCGTGCCGGGGGCCACCGTGAGAACCGTCGGCGAATACGCCATGTTCGCCATGTGGATGGTGGCTTCGCCGGTCTGCGTCGTGTGCGACGGATCGGTCGCCATGTTGTCGCGGGGGGCTCCGCCGACGCAGCCCGCGATGGCCACAAGGAGGGCGAGTGCGAGTGCGCGCGGGGCGGGGGTGAAAGGGGTCATGAGAAATCCTCC
>JBFILE010000787.1:0-1072 GCA_041599855.1 Thermoplasmatota archaeon | reverse complement strand
GAGGGCGAGGACGGTCCAGAGGGTGAATTCGACGGGTGCACCGAACCACCCGGTCAGGGTCAGACCGCCCATGATGAGTCCCGTTGCACCGAGTGCGCCGATTGCCGTCCAGTCCCGTGCAGGGGTGGATGATGAGGATGTCATGGAACGCACGATTCCGGGGCCACCGTATGAGGCCGCGCACCGACCGGCTGCCCAAAAGTGGCGCTTTAAATAGGCTCCACGACCCTCCGGAATCCGTGGACCGGATCGACCTCCGCATCCTTGCCCACCTCATCGGCGACCCCCTCGCGAGCATGAGCGCCATCGCGGATGGCGTCGGCCTCACCCGGAACGCGGTGCGGGCGCGCATCACGAAACTCACGGACCGCAACATCCTCCAGGGATTCGATGTCATGCCGAACATGGCGCTCTTCAACGCGCACGCCATCGTGGCAGTCCACGAGGCCGGTCCGCCGAAGCACGGCCACGCCGCCGACCTCCTCGCTTGTGACGATGTCATCGGGTGGTCGGTGAACCATGAGGACGTGCTCGCCATCGTCTACCGCGCGGAAACACCGGACGCGCCCGTTCCCGCGGACGCACGGGCCCTCATGGGCCGGGACCCTGCCCGCCGATTCGTGCAGGCCGCACCGCCAACGTCCCCGCCAGGGGCCGTTCTTTCCCCGCGCGAATGGCGGCTCATGGAGGCCCTCGTCCACGACCCCCGGGCGAGTCTGAACCGACTGGCGGAGTCTACGGGATGGTCCACGCGGGCCGTCGAGCGGCACCGGCGCCGACTCATCGAAGGGCGATTCGTCCGCATGGAGCCGAGCATCCTGTCGAAGGGAACCGGTGACGTGGTGGTCCACTACCTGTACGCCCAGGGCCCGGGCGCGACGGATGGACCGGCGCTCGTGAAAGCCATCGGACATGCGTGGGTCGCGCACACGCTGCAGACTCCGCCGGGCACCATGCTGTTCTGCGCCGCGGAATCGGTGGCGGAGGCGGTGACCGCGCCCGCCCGGGCGATGCGCGTGCCGGGGGTTGAGCATGCGGAGATCATCATCGCCATGGACGGTGCTGTTGCGCG
>JBFILE010000786.1:0-1075 GCA_041599855.1 Thermoplasmatota archaeon | reverse complement strand
TCGTTCAGCTGGATTTTTGTGCCGAAACGTGCCGCCCGGCGTATAATCATGCGCGTTACATAATTCCTGCTCAGATTGCCAGGAATAACCCCATCCGCAATGAGGAACGCGGCAGCCCTGGTGAACTTCTTCCACGGGCAGTAGAACCCGTGACGCTCGCGGACGTGGACGATCTTGCGGCCCACGCGGACCTCGACGTCGCGGACGCCGGACCCGATGCAGGGCCAGCCCTCGTCGTTGAAGTGCAGGCGGTGACGTTGGGTGATCATGCCACCACCCCCCCGAACTCCGCGCGTAGAGCTATCTCGCCCTCGACTGCGCGGCGGCGCTGATCGAGAAGTACCAAGGCTCTCCGCAGGCCTTCGTCGGAGGTTGACACGAAGCCCTCAGGGCGCATCCCTGGGTCCCACGTCGCCACTTCCGCCTGGGCGTTGAGGATGCTCTCACCAAGCCATCCGGGTGTCTTCGTGTCCATCTACTCGATCTCCTTGTTGAGGCGCGCCTTGCGCCACCGGGTGTACTCCTTGCCGCTCCGCACGGTTTGCGGGGCGAACTGAGGCTCCGCGACGGTGTTCCGCTTCGAGGCGGCGCGGATGCGGTCTTGGATGCCAAGCTGGCGTCCGAGGGATCGTGGTCTCATGGGACCCTCCTGTAGGTCTCGCGGTCGAGGCGGTGGGCGTTGGCGACGAAGCGGTGGACCGTCCACCCCTCGCCCCTGCGCTGGTCCCACATCTCCCGCAATTGGGTTGCCCCGTACCGACCGAGGCTATCGTTGAGAAAGGCGCGGATCGCCTTGGGCAGCTTGTCGAACACGGCGAAGTCGGCCTCGCGTTCGAAGGTGACGGTGCGCCCCTTGGCCTTCCTGACGCGGCTCATGTTGCCTGACTGGTCAGCATGGGCGTCCCTCGGGGTGGCGCTCGGGTTCCACTCGCGGTCTCGACGGCGGCGGGCGGCGCGGTTCATTTGGATGCCTGCCACGCGGCGTGGCCCTGCTGCACCGCAGCGACCAGGGCGACCGCCTCGGCGACCCACCGGACCATGACCACCTGCCGGGCGGCGTCGGCCACGTCGAGGG
>JBFILE010000785.1:0-1078 GCA_041599855.1 Thermoplasmatota archaeon | reverse complement strand
ATCTGCCCCCTGACCGGGTCGTGGCCACCGACGACACCCCCCAACCCGTCACTGCGGGTCGCAAGGTCGCGGTCCTCGCGCTTTCCGCAGTCCTCCTCGTCACCATGGTGACCTTGGCGGCCCGTTTGGGCACTGCGCACGAGGGTGGCGGGGGTGGTGGCGGTGGCATCGATTTCGAGCCGCCGGACTGGTCCTGGGAGGACATGGACTGGGACTGGGACGCGGAGCCGCAGGACGGCAGCCGCGACCCGAACGATGGCGGGTCCGATGGCGGCGACGGAGGCGGTGATGGGGGCGGAAGCGGGGATGGTTCCGGATCGGGCACCGATTCCGGATCCGGATCCGGGAGTGGCGGAGGGGACGGGTCCGGCTCAGGAGGCCGCACGGGCGACGGGCCCGGCGGATTCGGCGGGTCGAACCCGAACGCGCCATCGTTGACGCCGCCGACCCTCCCGCCCGAGATCCTCTACTGGATCCTTGGCGCCATCGCGGTCGCGGTTCTCGTGGCCGCGATCTACTGGTACTATCAGCGGATCGCCCCCGAGTGGTCGGGGACGAAGAAGGGGCGCCGCCCGGCACCGACGCCGCTGCCGAAGCGCCTTGACTTCCGACTCATGCCGGACGATGCGCGGGATGCCGTCATCCTCGTGTACGCGCACTTCCTGCAGCAGGCGAGTGCGCACGGTGTCGCGCGGCTGCCCCATGAAACGCCGCGGGAGCACGCCCGCGCCGTCGCAAAGGACCTCGATGTTCCCCTCGAACCCTTGTGGAAGGTCGTGACGGCCTACGAGTGGGCCCGGTACACGCGATACCGCATCCCGGAGGACCTGAAGCCCCGGGCCGAGACCGGCCTCCGCGATTTCCTCGGCACCCTCCCGCCCCCGCCGGCCTCCGCGGACGGCACGGATGGCGGGGCGGACTCAAAGGGGGCGTCCGCGTAACAGCAAGCGTTCCACGGAGCCCATGGCTCGCCGGGAGGGCATCGCCATAGCGTTCACGGCATGGGAGATTCCGGCGCTTCTCGTGACCCTCCTCTTCCTTGTGCTCGTGTATCGGCGGAGCTATCGGGGCGCCGCCT
>JBFILE010000784.1:0-1082 GCA_041599855.1 Thermoplasmatota archaeon | reverse complement strand
GGTGGAGGACGGGAACAGCGCCGTGATCTCCTACAACATCTTTCGCGCCATAGGCGGTGGCCCGTCCGTGTTCCTCGTGAACGTCCCGTACACCGCAGCGATCCAGGTGTACTCGGATGGGGGCTTGACGGAGGGTGTCCAACATCACTACAAGGTGACGGCGGTGTCGTCCATGGGTGAGGGACAGCCGTCCGCGACGACGACGGCGACGCCTTCGTGCCCCATGGCCGCGGATGCCATCAAGGACCCGTTCGGCGCCCTCGGAGGCGGTGGAACACCGGCCATCGACGCGCCCGTGATCACGGCGACGACCGGGCCCCTCCCGGGTGAGATCCTGCTCACGATCACGCCCCCGGTGAACCCGGGTGGCACGATCCTGCACTACAACATGTACCGCGGGGAGGCGAGCGGGACGACCAAGTTCGAGACGACGATTCCGTCCTCGGCGCCCCTCGCCCAGTCGTACATCGATTCCGGCCTCGACCTCGGCACCCTGTACTTCTACAACGTGACCGCGGTGACGGTGGATGGCGAGGGGCCTTCGTCGAACGAGGCGGCGGCGATGACGTCCCTCCTGATGGTGGTCAACACGGGTAGCCTGCGGACCAGCGTGAACACCGACCCCCATGACCCCAAGGAGCCTGCCACGAAGTTCTCGTGCGCCCAGGTGCCGGTGGAGGTCACGTACACGAAGGACGCGTACTCGTGGGAGTTCGATCAGGCGATCGCGCCCTCGCGGCAGGCGGACACGAAGACGCCGAAGTGCGGCCATGTGCCGTCCGAGCAGTCGGGGTCGTACACCAACAGCTACAATCAGGTGCGGGGCCCGGACCGGTGCACGGGAACCCGTGGCCCGGACGAGATCAAGTACACGAAGGAAGGCTACACGATCACTGCGGCCTTGCTTTGTGGGCGCACCATCCTGGAATCGCACACGACGACGGTGAGGAACCTGGAGGGTGGCGACATCTACCTCGAGCAGGAAATCGTGAAGTACGGCGCGAAGGACACCTGGTACTGGCACATGGAAGGGAAGCTGCAGCCTGCAGAGAGCGTGGGGCCGCTGCGCGACGTTCGGTGAT
>JBFILE010000783.1:0-1087 GCA_041599855.1 Thermoplasmatota archaeon | reverse complement strand
CCTCACCCTCGGCATCACCATCGCACTCCTGGTCTTTTGGCGGCGCGACGTGACGGCCCTGCTCCTCGGCCTCCTGATCGCGGTGCTCCTCCCGCTCCCGTTCGCCGTCCGCGGCGCAAGCATGTTCCGGAGACCGCGCTTCCATCCCGAATGGCGCCAGTACGCGCGCACGGCCATGACCTACGGCTTCCCCATGGCGGCGTGGTCCCTCGGCGTGGTGTTCTTCGCGGCGTCGAGCCGGGTCCTCATCCAGGTCTTCGAGGGGAGCGCAGAGGTCGGCCTCTTCCATGCGAACTACCAAGCGCTCCCCGAAATATTCGCCCTCGCCCTCACCCCTCTCCTCCTCGCGGCCCATCCGATCCTCATCCGTGCCGGGGAAGATCTCGGGACCGAAGGGGCCGAGCAGGTCATGACGCGGTTCACGCGCTATTTCCTTCTCCTTGCGGTGCCGACCGCGGCCGCCATCGCGTTCGTATCGCGTGACCTCACCGCCCTGTTACTTGGCGCCGAGTTCCAGGAAGGATACGTGATCGTGCCATGGATCGTGGCAGGTTACGTGGGGTGGGAACTCGGGCTTTTCGGGAACGCGCGGTTCGAACTCGAGAAGCGCACGGGGACGGTCTTGTCCCTTCTTGCAGTGTGCGTCGTGGCGAACATCGCCCTCGGTGCGCTCCTCATCCCGATCTACGGATACACTGGCGCGGCCATCGCGACGTGCATCACGTTCTGGATCTATCCCGTGTTGGTCGCGGTCCATCCGGGTTCGAAGGTCCGATGGCGGCTCCCATGGCGCACGTTCGTGAACAGCGCGATCGGAGGGGGATTCGCCCTCGGGATCGCGTACTTCACCGCACCGATCTTCTCGCCGTTCGGCCGGATTCCGGCTATCCTCACGAGCGGCCTCGTGATCTGCATCGCGTTCCTTTGCGCGACCGTCCTGCTACGTGAAACGAACCGCAAAGAGATCATGACCTTCGTGGACGCTCTCCGGCCGAAGCGGTGGAGAAAGGGGGCCGCATCGCCGATCAAGGACGGGGAATGATGGAAGCCGAAATGCGGGAGAGGGGGAGAGAAGGCGCGGACCTTT
>JBFILE010000782.1:0-1092 GCA_041599855.1 Thermoplasmatota archaeon | reverse complement strand
GTACGTGATCCGTTCGCCACCGAGTTCGATCACCGTGGATCGTGCCGTGTTCCCGATGCGGACGCCGCGTTCCGCGCGCACAATCGAGGGGTCCGCGGGATCCAGTTCCGCAAGGGAGACCTCGACGGTGCTGCGTTCGTCCACGTCGAGACGGAATTCGGTGCCGGCAACGTGGAGGGTGAACACGGGGATGGCCTCGCTGATGAGCCGGACCGCGAATGCGCGCTCAGGGCCCAGCACGCCGACGGTGACGGCTCCCGCGACAAGCGCGCCCACGTCCACGTCCACCGAGGCCGTTCCCGCACCGGCGTCGGTGGTGGCCGCCATCGACCACGTGGCAGGTGCCCGGTCGAGGGCGAGGTCCATCTGGGACATGGCCCCGTCCGGCAGGATGCGTGCCGCAAGGAGATTGAACGGACCGGTCACCGACCCCACGGTCCCGCTGAATGCGAAGCGCGCCGGGGACACCATGGCCGAGGTGAAGCTCGTGCTGCCGGCCGCCAGGTCCACCACATGCGCGATGCGGGTGGCGGAGGAATCCGGCCGATAGACCACCGTCACGTTGAATGGCACATCGATTGCAGAGAGCTTCGTGAAGGAGAAGGACGGGACGAATTGGGGACCCGCGAGAAGGGAGTTCACCCGGATGTCGCCCTTGAGTTCCACCTGGACATCGGGGACGGAATCCCCGTCGAGGTCGAGGACCTGGGGGACGTCCCACGGCCCCGTGAAATCCTGCCTGTTCACGGAGCCCGCCATGGTGCGGGCCGCGATGAGGTCCGCCGTTTCGTTCACGAGATCCGCGAGGGCGGGAGGCAGCGGGTCGATGCCGAGGTCCGCAAGGGGAATCGTCCGCGGCACCGGCAGGACGGCGGCTTCGGCGGCGCTCACCGCACCGTACAGGGACCGCACAGGCCCTGCGACCTCCGGGAAATCATCGAGGGACCCTGTTGTCGTGGTGACGATGGCGTCCGCGGTCTTCGCGACCTCCCCCAATGTCGAGAGAAGCGTGTCGGCCGGCGACGAGGTGAGCCCGGTGAGGAAATGGACGAGCCGGGGCAGGTCGAGGGCGAAACCCGGGGTCTGCCATTC
>JBFILE010000781.1:0-1098 GCA_041599855.1 Thermoplasmatota archaeon | reverse complement strand
GCCTCGTGACGGTTCGACTCTTGACGGTCGCCGAGGTCGCGGAGCACCTCGCGATCACCCCCGCCGCCGTCTACCAGCTCGTCCATCGCCGCGCGATCCCGTACCGGAAGCTGGGCACGGCCCGCAAAGCGGCGCTCAGGTTCCATCCGGCCGAGCTCGACGCATGGACGCAACCGGCCTGAAAGTTCTGCGGCGCCCGCCTGCCCCCTTCATCACTGGCGGGCGCCGCACACCCTCACTGCACCACAAACCTTGGGAGGAAACAATGTCAACAGGCCACACGGTCGAACTCGCAGCGCAAGAACTCGTCACCATACGGGTCGTCTTGCGGGCCCACATCCGCGAATCGGAACGGTGGGCCGCCGCGACACCCGACCCGGAAATCGCGGCGTTCTGGCACGACAACATCACCCACGCCCGCGCCGCGTTACGGGCGCTCGAACAAACACGGTACGTCGCATGACCGCCGCAGACCTCTACGACGGTTTCCGTGAGCCCGGTTGGGTGATGGGATGGAAAGCGGTCGGCCAGGATGGCCGCACTCACGGCGGCTACCGGTGGCCGCTCCCCACAAGCGGGCATCCCATGACAGTCGTCGCAGACGACCCCGACCCGGCAAACACCGACGCATGCCCCCTCCGTAAAGGCGACGGACTGTGTGTCCTCCCCGAAGGCGGAGGCGTCCGCCACGCCACAAGCGGCACCGTCCGCACCCTGGCGCATGCTGTCGGCCTCGTGCTGCGATGGAAACCCGAACACGTCCTCTCGGCCCCCCACATCGAGGACGGGCAGAAAATCAGGGTCTCCGAGGTCCAAGTGTTAGACGTGTTCAACATCTGCGCCGTGATCCGAACCGGCGCGATAAAAGACCTCGACGGGGCGAACCTCGCCAGGGCGAACCTCGGCGGCGCGTACCTCCACGGGGCGTACCTCCACGGGGCGGACCTCGCCAGGGCGAACCTCGGCAGGGCGTACCTCGGCAGGGCGTACCTCGCCAGGGTGTACCTCTACGACGCGGACCTCACCGGCGCGGACCTCGACAGGGCGAACCTCACCGGCGCGAACCTCGACAGGGCGAACCTCACCGGCGCGAACCTC
>JBFILE010000780.1:0-1100 GCA_041599855.1 Thermoplasmatota archaeon | reverse complement strand
ATCGTTTCGTGAATGCCCCTGGGATGGCAAGAACGTAGCCGGCGGGGGCGTTAGCCGCCGAGGAGGTTTCCGACGTGCGCGTGGATGGTGGCGCCGGGGCGCGCGCTGGTCATGTGGACCGTGAGCGTGCCGTGCGGCGTCGTGGTCGTGGGGATGGTCACGGTGCAGGTGCCTGCGCAGTCGAAGGCGGCGAGTTGGACGGAGCGGATTTCGTCGCCTACGACGACGCGGACCCGGGACGTGCCTTGCGTGATGACGCGAACCGTTGTGGCGAGGGCGATGGGTCCGGCGGTGTCGCATCGGGCTTCGCCGGGAGCGTCGAAGACCGTGGTGCAGGTGAGTTGAGGCACGAGTGCGGCGGGCACCAGGGGGGTTCCGAGGGTGGTTTCTGCTCGGCTGATGGTGGGCGTGAGGACTGCTGTGGCAAGGATGGCCACCAAGAGGAAGAGGGTCGCGCGCACACGGCCGCATGCGCGTGCGCGCTTTTGGTGTTTGCCTGGATTCCGGCTTATTCTTCGAGGTCCCGGACGAGGACCCGGGCGGCGCTTTCTTCGAAGCCGAGCGCGGTGAACCAGGGGTGGAGGGTTTCTGTTTGGGGTTCGACAAGGGTTTGCACGCGCGTCACGCCGAGGCGCTTGAATTGTTCGAGGACGCGGTCCGCGAGTTTGCGGCCGATTCCGGCGGCTTGATGTTTGGGGTCGACACCGACACTGATGATCCAGCCGACGTGGGCGCGGCGGCCGAATTCCCACGGGCGGATATCAGCGAGGACGAAGCCTTGGAGCGCGCCATCGATGTCGATGCCAAAGCAAGTCGTCGTCTCTGCGATGAGCCGCCACAAGTCGTTGTCGCCGCCGCGGCGGGGGCGCCCGGTGACGGCCTCGTCGATTTCCAGAATGCGGTCGATGTCCTTGAGGGTCAGGGAGCGGATGGTGAAGCCCGGCTGCGCCATGGCCCCCGCATGGGCCCGGGGGTTATATGCCTATACGCTGCCGCGAAAGCCGGCCCGGCGCTCCCGGCTGGCGCACGGCGGCGCCGGCACGCGTGGGCACACGGAGGCGGTGCCACCCACCCCGACAACCAAGAACGCACCGGGCCTT
>JBFILE010000779.1:0-1103 GCA_041599855.1 Thermoplasmatota archaeon | reverse complement strand
TCCATCCTCCGCGACCGCGGCAACCTTTCCACCATGCAAGCCCTGTCCCTCTACCTCTGCGAAGACACCGACGGCCCCAACCTCACCCAAGCCGACGCCGCCCGCGTCCTCGGCCTCGGCGAAAGCCGCCAACAGATCGGTACCCACCTCACCCGCGCCCGCGCCATCCTCGCCGGCAACCCCCCGGAGGCCTAAACCGATGGAGGCGGCACATTACGGGCCGACTCTCGCGGACACCCTGCGCCGGTCAAGTGACCGGATCGTGGACACCGTCATGATTTGGACCACGACCGACAGCCCCGCAATGCTCCAAGACCTCCGCGAAAGAGCCGCCGAACATCGCCGGTTAGAGCGGATCGACCGCGAGCGACTCGAAGCGCATTACGCCGAAATGCGGGATGAATGGTGCCAAGAGCCGCCCGGCCCGCCGATGTGAACGACGCCGGCCCGTCGTTCACGGGTCGGAATCGGACCCTTTACGGACCGGCTCGAAATTCGCTTCGAAGTACGCAAGCGCAACGAGCCAACGATCCGCATGATTCGCCGGGTTGCGCGCGATCTTGTCCCCGAGCTTGGGACTCCCGGCCGCGCGGTCGGCATCGCTGACGCTCACACCCACCATGTCGAACCCGGCCACCCAATCCGCCATCTCCGCGATGGCGGTTCGGTGGTAGCGCCTGAACTCGCCGGGCTCACTCACCGGACCCACCCCCGGCGCTGGAATCGGACCCAATTCGATCCGGCATCGACCCCGGCCCGGCAACGCGCAGCGCCACCCGCCCCGGCTCGCCCGGCACCCACGACAGCAGGTGGCCCGCGACCGATTCCAGGACCCCGTGGAGATCCGCCGCCGCGTCCGCCTCGGCATGAGAACGCGCGCCGCCGTGCGAATCCCACTCCTTGAGGAAGTCCGCGGCCACGTCTGCCAGCCGTTGCGCGTCCGGCTTCACGACGACCCACCCCCGGAATCGGACCCTTTACGGGCCGGCGTTCTTTTGCACGGGCCAGGGAGATATCGTTCTCTCGCCGGACATTGCGGCGCGATGCAGACGCAACCCCGATCACTCATCGCGGTCACCGCCGGCAGATTCGGACCCGTTGCC
>JBFILE010000778.1:0-1104 GCA_041599855.1 Thermoplasmatota archaeon | reverse complement strand
GGTCAAGGTGCTCCTTGCGGCAGGCACGGACAGCGCCGAAACGGTGGCCTATCTCACGGCCCGTGCCGATGGCCTCCGGGTTCCCTTGGAGGCGCGCCTGTTCGAGGCGCCGCCCCTTCATCGCCTCCACGGGAAGACCGTCCTTGTCGACGGCGACCGCGCGTGGGTCGGCAGCGTGAACTGGGGGTACACCAGCCTCCATCGCAACCGCGAAGTGGTGCTTGTCGTCGAATCCGCGGAGGCCGCCGCCATGTGGTGGGGCGCATTCAACGAGGATTGGGCCGGGGGTGCCCGCTCCGATGCCGCAGATCGCGGCGCCGGAATCCTGCCGATGCCGTACCCGTCCACGCCTCTCCTGATCGGAACAGCCGCCGCGACCGTGGTGGGTGCCCGACTGCGCAGCGGTCGAAACCCGAGGTGACGGGGTCACGGAACGCGGGTGGAGAAGAATCGTTCAACAACCCATTTATGCAACGTGCGTGGCGCCGCACAAACTCCCTTCACGAATGTGACATGCGAAGGCACAAGGAAGCCCGAATCGCCACGTGGCAGAAGGCGAAGTGCACAAGGAAAGGAGGCCCCGCGGGCCGAAGCCCGCGGGGTCCGCCCCGCACCGGAGTGGTGGGTGATGGCCCGCACGAGGGGTGCGCGGGGTTGGGATGGGCAAGAACACAGGGGGTTGAGCGGACGGGTTCTTGACCGGGCGCGGGACGCTCCTTCCGAGGATGCAGGAATTCGGTGAACGTATCATAGGTCGTCACTCACCGTGGGTGACAGAGAGGCTGGGAGGCTTGGGGGCTGGCGAGGAGGCAGACCCGGGCTGGGTCGGTTTGACTTGTTCCCGGAGGCGGCTTGCGGAAGCGGAAGCGTTTGCGGAAGCGGAAGCGTTTGCGGAAGCGGATGCGTTTGCGGAAGCGTTTGCGGAAGCGGAAGCGGAAGGGGGTGCGGGAGCGTGAGCGTGAGCGTGAGCGTTTGCGTTGGCGGCCTGCGGAAGCGAAAGCGCTGGCGGATGCGGGTGGCGGGCTACCGGTTGACGCACATTTGCGAGCGGGCAGATGATGGGATCAGGTGAGGGCTGTTCCCGTCGGCAGTTGCCGTTGCAGG
>JBFILE010000777.1:0-1104 GCA_041599855.1 Thermoplasmatota archaeon | reverse complement strand
TCATGGTTTCGCTATGGGGGGAATTCAGCGGGGATCACCGGGTGGGGTTCGGGTGCCGGGACACATCAACGGTTGCGGTTGTTCCGAAGGTCCCGTGTGCCCAAGGTCCCCGGTGCCCGATGCCCGGTACGGGGTCGTGGAGCGGTCGCTGGCCGATGGTGCGTTGCGCGGGGTGACCGTGGCTTCTGCAGCGGACCACGATGTCCATGCAGTGACGTCCCGGTTCAGGCGCCGCCCTTGGGCCCTTTTGTTGCCTTCGGGGCTTTCCCGGCGGCGACTTGGCGCATGCGCTCGTAGGAGAGGATGGCGGCGGCGACGCTGACGATGAGGCTTGCGACGCGGCCGTGCATGGGGATGCGGGTGATGAAGTCGCATTGCTTGAGGATGGGGCGGCTCATGCCGGATCCTTCGCTCCCGAGGATGAGGGCGAGGGGGCCGGTGAGTTTCTCGTCGTAGTGGACGGTTTCGGCGTCCATGACGGTGCCGCCGATCCAGACGCCGGCGTTCTTGAGTTTGACGACGGCTTCCATGAGGTTGGTGACGCGGGCGACGGGGACGTGTTCGGCGGCGCCGGCGCTGGTCTTGTAGACGGTGGGGGAGAGGCCGGCGGCGCGGTGGCCGGGGATGACGACGCCTGTGCAGCCTGCGCCGTCGGCGACGCGGAGGATGGCGCCGAGGTTCTGGGGGTCTTCGATGCCGTCGAGGAGGAGGATGAAGGGGTCTTCGCCTTTGGATTTGGCGCGTTCGATGAGGTCGGCGATGGTGACGTATTCCTTGGGTTCGACGAAGGCGATGACGCCTTGGTGGACGCCGCCTGCGGTCCAGGCTTCGAGGCGTTCGGAGCTGGCGGGTGTGATGCCGATGCCGTTGTCGCGGGCGGCGTCGACGATGGCGGTGATGGAGCCGTCGCGTTTCACGGTCTCGGCGATGTGGACTTCGTAGACGCGGCGTTCGCCGCGGAGGGCTTCGAGGACGGGGTTGCGGCCGTAGACGACTTCGCCGCGGGCGGCGGTGGGGACGACGAAGGAGGGGCCGTCGCGGTTCCGGGTGGAGGCGCCACTGGCATGGGGGCTCGCGTGGTCGTCCGGGTGGGCCGACCGGGGC
>JBFILE010000776.1:0-1105 GCA_041599855.1 Thermoplasmatota archaeon | reverse complement strand
GGGGTCCGCGCCCCGCGCGCTGCGGGGTCCGCGCGCATCGGCCAGCCGGGGTTCGCGCCGACCCTGCAGCCGGGGTCCGCGCGCATCGGGCAGCCGGGGTCGGCTCCCGGCCGCGTCCAGCCGGCGTCCGCCCCCATGGCGCGACCTCGCCGGTCGGCAACTTATTAGAGGTCGCGACGCTACCGCACGCGGTTCCCCCGTGACCATCGACTTCAGTTTCTCGGCCGCGGACTACTCCGTGTTCTTCACGCTGATCCTGCTGGAGGGTGCGCTGTCCTTCGACAACGCGGCCATCCTTGCGGCGTTGACGCGAAGGCTGCCCGTCGAGCAGCGGCGAAAGGCCCTGTTGTACGGTCTTGTGGGAGCGTATGTGTTCCGTGTCCTCGCCATCCTGCTGGTGGCATTTATCATCGAGAATCCGTGGCTGAAGATCGCGGGAGGCGGATACCTCGTGTTCCTGGCCGTGAAACATCTGTGGCCCGACGGACACGGCCCGGACGCCGGCTCAAGGCTGGCCAAGGGGATCCTCGGCCTCAACCCGTTCTGGAGCACCGTGGTCGCCGTCGAGGTGGCGGACATCGCCTTCGCCCTTGACCAGGTCCTCGTCGCGGTAGCACTCACCGACCACATCGTCATCATCGTGGCCGCCGCCCTCGTGGCCATCCTGCTCCTCAGGTTGAGCGCCTTCTACATGACGATCCTCATGGACTGGTTCCCGCGCCTCGAGATGTTCGCGTATCTCGCAGTCGGTTTCGTCGGCCTCAAGATGCTTCTTGAGGAACTCGTGGACATCCACATCTCGAAGCCGATCTCGATCGGGGTCACCCTCTCCATCCTGGTGATCCCGGTCCTGGTCAAGATCGCCATGGACCTGATCGACAAACGCAGGAAAGCCGCGCAGTGACAGCGAACCGCTCGCGCCCGGCTTGCGCCCGGCGGTGCCAAGTTAACGGAAGTTGCGGGTCGCGAGGGGTGGGTGCGTTTGTTTGTGGCCCCCACCCGCCGCCTCGCGCGGCGAGACGGCTCCCCTCCGCATGCTCCGCAGGCGGCGAGGCCGCCGAGGACAGGGACCAGTACGCTGGTCGGCTCCGCAGGCGGCGAGGCC
>JBFILE010000775.1:0-1107 GCA_041599855.1 Thermoplasmatota archaeon | reverse complement strand
CATCCACGTGCACCCGGGCGGGTGGGTGAACTCGGGGTCGTCGTAGAGGGCGCAGGGAACGAGGGTGAGGAGCTTCGGGTTGGGTGCCCGCTGCGCATCACGAACGGGGTGATATGCCGCACCCGCTGCCTCCACCTCGCACGGGGGCAGCACCACCGGGTCGCTGAGGACGCCGAGGGTTCCCGCGGCCGTGTTCCCCTGCCAGCAGTTGCCGGCGCCGCCTTCGTCCCACCAGAATTCGAGGCCGTTGTGGTCCACTTCGCCCGTGAACGCGTTCACGCCGAACCGGTTGTCGATGAACCGGTTCTCGTGGCTCGTGTCCAGGGATTTTTCGGGATCATACTCGTCGCGGAGGGCTGCCGGCACCGTGAAGAGCATCATGCCGTAGCGCCAGTTGTCCCACACCCAGTTCTCGCGGAACGTGTTCGCGTTGCCGCCCGCGATGAGGATGCCCGTTCCCACCGGGGCCGGGATGACGGGGCACACGAAGCCTTCGTCCACGTCGCGCTCAAGGAGATTCTTCTTGCACACGTCCTCCTTGCCCTGGTACCCGTAGTAGTTCGGGGTCCCGTACTCGACGAGGTAGTTGTCGTAGTAGTTCTCGTTGTTCGAGTAGATCCAGTTGTACTCGAAGAGGGAGCCGTCCTGCGGGAGCCCGGGGTGGCCGGGGAAGAACGAGTCCATGGACACGCCCACCATGTTGTGGTGGAAGCGGTTGTGGTGCGCGTACACGGAGTTCCCTGCGGTGCCGGAGAACCCGAGGGCGTTGTGGTGGGAATCGCACCCGGTGATCTCGATGGCGAACCCGTCCTGGGGATCGTCCGCGGCGCTCCCGGGGTAGATGCCGGAATCGCCGTTCCACGCCGTCTGGCAGTTCCGGACGAGGCCGTGGTCCACGGCGAAGGTGAGGATCCCGTACTCGTAGTTGAGGTCGGACACGACCGTGTCGAGGAGGAAGCCGTCCGTCTGGAGGACGTACAGGCCGTTGAAATCGGTGCGCGTCGTCATGAGGTTGAAGGCGACGAATCCGTCTGCGCGGTCCGCACGGATGCCGTTGAGTTTCCCCCATTGCGCATCGATCAGGACGTCGCGCGGGTCCGCGCCGGT
>JBFILE010000774.1:0-1110 GCA_041599855.1 Thermoplasmatota archaeon | reverse complement strand
GTCGGCCGCATCCTCCAGACCAGCGACCTGTTCGCTCCACTGGGTCTTGGGAAAGCGCCCGTGGAATCAACTCCCGGCGACCGCGGGTCGGTTCGCGCCGCGATCCTTGCCGGCGTGGTCCGGGACACCCATCCGGCCGCGGTGGGCAATGAAACGGTGGCGGTCACAGAGGATGGGTTGGTCACGATCACGGATCAGGATGGGACCCTGAAGGCTTCCTGGTCCACGGTGGTGTCCCCGACGTTCCTGCGCGTCCTCGGCAGCGTGCCGGGCGCGTGGGATCGCGTGTTCATCGGCGACACGGACAAGACCCTCATCTACACAACAGCGGGCACGCTTCTGGGGAATCTTCCGGCAGGCGCGAACGGGGTGGTGCGCGATGTGGCGCAGGTGCAACTCGGCATGGGCGGGCACCGGTGGCTTACCCTCGTTGACGTGGAAGACCCCGGGGAGCTGGATGCGGATTCGATCGTCAAGGCGCATGATCCCTTGACCTTCGCGGTGACCGCCACCCTCAACGTCGAGGGCGACGCGAAGTTCCTCGCAGTCCCCAGCACAACGGGGCGCGCGTTCGCTGCGACCGATGATGGCGTGGCCCGCATCACCGTGACAAGCTTCGGGTTGTTCACCGACTGGTTCGCCAACACCGAGGTACCCACAGCGTTCGAGGCATTGGACGGTGGCGGCGCCCTGATGGTCGGGGAGGGGAACGCGTACCGCCTCACGGATGCTGGGGCGGTGTTCCCGCGTGGGTTCCAGAATCTCGCCGCCGCAGCATTCGGCGAGTTCACCGGCGACGGCGCTGTCGATGTCGTCCTTGCCGCGGGAGGGGAATTGCACGTGTGGAACGGCACCGACCTCAGCGATCACGCAACGTTTGCCCTCGAAACCTTCCGGAACCCGACATGGGGCACATTCACCCCCCACTCGTACTGCGCCCACGACACCATCCGCATCGCGCAGGCCATCCACGAGAAATACGAATGGGACGCCTGCTTCGACTACAACGCAGCGGGCGGCGTCACCGACCCCACCGAACACGTGCTCACCATCCACACCACACCCGCCGGAAACCTCCTCGTCACAAGCGCCAACGACGCGCAACTCATC
>JBFILE010000773.1:0-1119 GCA_041599855.1 Thermoplasmatota archaeon | reverse complement strand
TTCTGCTGCGGCTATCACCGCTTCCGGTGTCCGTTATGACGTGATCCGTTTCCGCGAATCATGAGACAACTCTCTAGGAGTATGCGTTATGTGTATAGTTAGCAACATGTCGAAGTTTCTGCCGCAACTGGCGCGGGTCCGTAACGAGGTCGTGTTCTATGTCGGCCTCGCAGTCACCCTTATAACTGAGGCGGTGTTGGTGCTCGCCGGCATCGACTTCACGTCAACAGAGACACTGCTCGCAGCTATCCCGGCGTTCACCGCGTTCGTCCAGAGGCTCGGCGCCTACGGCCCGGAAACGGTCCGCGCTCACTACCCAGACGCGCAGTAACAGCCGTGTCCATCACGGCGCAGCAAATCGAGTACGCGCAGGCGTTCGCGAACCGGGTCGGCGTCGGCCTCGAGGTCGACGGGAAACTAGGGCCGAACACGCGCCGGTTCGTCGCGACGTTCCAGGACGCCTACCAGCTCGACGGCACCCGCCTCGCACATGACGGGATACCGGGGCAGGCGACCGCGGAAGCGATGCTGCATTGCCGCGAGAACGGCTACCGGCTGTCGGCGAATTTCACGGTCGCCGAGTTCCTGACGAAGGGAGACCGGCGCGTCACGGCACAGAACCCGGTGTTCCTCGTGACCCGCGGCCAGGTCGCGGCGTTGCAACGGCTCCGCGACATGATCGGCCGGCCGCTCTACCTGTTGTCGACGTACCGTGACCCGGCACATAACCGGACTGTGGGTGGCGCCGCTAACTCGATGCACCTCTACGGCGCGGCGGCGGATATCGACCGGCCCCGGACGGGGCGCGAGGTGACGGAGGCCGAAGCGCGGGCTTGCGGGTTCACCGGCATCGGGATGCTGTCGAAAGCTCGGCCGGGCCGTGACGTGATCCACGTCGACACCCGACCCTCTGTCGCACGCTGGTTTTACACGTGATGCGGGCCGCGGGGTGGTTGGCTGCGGCTGGTGTGTCGCTGATCGTGTGGGCCGTCTACGGCCACAACCGCGACACCCGCACCCCGGCGCCGCGATGGGCGCCCGATGAATGGCGGCGGCGGTGAGCATGGCCGCGATGATCGTTTCCGTGGCAGCGGGCGGCATAGCGTCACTCGCCGCGGT
>JBFILE010000772.1:0-1119 GCA_041599855.1 Thermoplasmatota archaeon | reverse complement strand
TTCAGGCTTTCGGGGATGCGGGCTCGGACTTCTTCGAGTTCGAGGTCTTGCCGCCGCCGGACGTGGCCTTCATGGTCGAGTCGTCCTTGGACTCCTCGGACGCGGACACGCCCTCTTCCACGGACTCGCCGGTCGTCGTCTCCTTCGCAGCCTGCTCTTCGCGGCTGGTCTTGTCGAGGACCTTCTCGACCTTGGTCTCGGCGCGGTCCACCTGGTCGCGGACCCAGTTGTCGAGCTTGTCGTAGAGGCCCTGGAAGCGCTCGGGCGCGTACTTGTCCACGAAGTCCTTGGTGGCGGCTTCGGGGGTGCGGAACTTGGGCTTCAGGTCGCCCTTGTACCGGTCGAACGCGACCTTCATGTACTCGTTCGCTGCGACCTGCAGCTCCTTCACGTACTCGCGCGTGTCCAAGCGGACCTGGGGTTCGCCCTCGGGGAGGACGACGAGGACCTCGCGGCCGGAGAACTCCGTGAAGCCGCTGATCTGTCCGTTTGCGCTCACGCGCTTCGTGCCCAGGATCTTGCCGTTGCCGATATCGATCTTCATGGTGAAACACCCCGTGGGTCAGCGCCCCCGATGATTCGGCGGAATTCCGCCGGCCGGGAACGTGTATCATTGTGGCTCCCACAATGAGGCATGATTTGCCATACATGGTTCGGTATTTCAACCTTGCGCCAACCGGAACAGGTACACCTGCGACGGGCGCGAACGAAGCGGCCGGCAAAGGCAGTGGCGTGGGTGCAAATCCCCGCGTGCGTCGTCGCGGATGTGTCGGCGGACGAGGCAGGCACGCCCGGAACGGAACCGGAACGTTGGAAGGAGAATGCAAAAAGGAATCGGCATACAGGCGTCAACTTTTCCGGCCGTGGACGTACCCGAGCAGGCCACCCCCCAATCCTCGCGGCCCCGGGCAGCGCGCGAGGTCATGCCGCGTTCACGGCTTCGGGCCAACCCCCCCAACGATCCCGGACCCAACGGGCGCGGAAGGCGAGAATCTCCTCAAGATCCGGGCGGACGATCAAGGATTCGACGAGCCGGCCACCCCGATGCGCATAGTCAACCTGGTCCGTCATGCGGGTCCATTCGATCGCTGCGGCGTCCGAAGTGGAGATGGCGCCCGC
>JBFILE010000771.1:0-1119 GCA_041599855.1 Thermoplasmatota archaeon | reverse complement strand
GCGCCGTCGAGGGTCACCGATTCCACCATGGTCCGGAACACGTTCCCGGCCGCCGACGGGAACGACCACACCTCGCGGTCACCATCGGCCGTGGTGAGGGACACATTGTAGGCGCCGGCACCAAGTTCCACCACATCGAAACGATACGCGCCTTCGGGCAGGCGGATCCGCTGGGCGCCGCCGGGTTGTCCCTCGTACGTGCCCCCTTCGATTCCGATTTCGGGCGCTCCCGTGGCATCATCCCACCCCACATGGCGGCCGTCGGCCGCGTAGGCGTGGATGGACACGGGGGATGCGACGGCGAGTTCGGGCCCCACGCTTCCCGGGCCGAGGCCGGCATACATCTGACCCATGGCCTTCGCGAGGTTCGGCGGGAGCGCGCCGTTCCCGGCGCCGAGGAGTTGCCGTTGCCGTTCCAGTCCGAGGAACTTGATGAGGCCCGATCGCGAGAGTTTCCCTTCGCCGAGGAGTCGATCATAATCCTGGACCATGCGTTCGCCCACCTCGAACATGCCGCGCATGATTTCGAGACCATGCTCGGGACAACCGAGAAGCTGCACCTGACGTTCGAGACCGAGGATCCCCCGCAGCTGCGGATTCACGAGACCCCCGGCGTAGGAATCAAGCCGGTTCTCACTGGGATTCGGAGGGTACGCGGCGATGATCTCGTCCAGGAGTTCGAGGTCTTCGCGCATGATGTTCGTTGCGGTGCCACACACGTCGAGGGCGCCCGCCAATGTGACCCGGGACTCCGCGCGGCAAACCATCCCCTGGGACGCTGAGGCGCTGGAGTAGTCGCACACGTTCGTGGCGCGCAGGAATCGATCCCAGTCATCGACCTGCAGCGCGTCCGTGACGGGCGCGTGGTAGGTTTCCGCGATCGAGGCGTCCGTCATGCCAAGGATGTTGAGGCCTTGGAAGACCACGAACGGATGATTCAAGACGAAGGCGGTCTGGGTGAATCGCTCGTCGCTCCCGGCCGGGGCCGGCCACGTCGCGGTGCCGTTCACGTATCCGAGGGTGACTGCGAGTTCCTTCGAAAGGACGCCGGCCCCGTACTTTTCAAGGGATCCGACCGACGAGGGGGTCAGCCGGAGGTGCGGTCCGACGCTCTTTGAT
>JBFILE010000770.1:0-1120 GCA_041599855.1 Thermoplasmatota archaeon | reverse complement strand
CGGGCGCCGCGGTGCCGACGCCGCGGCGCTCTCCCGCGGGTCGGGCGTGGCCGGCCGGATCCGCTGGATTCCCACGCGGATCGATCGCCGGCCACGGTCGGTCAAGCCCCCGTCCATGGGCGGTCGTCAACCGCGCCATTGAAACGGGGTTTCCTGCTCCGCTTCGAATCCTTTATGTGATTGCACATGAACGAACGAGTTGGATAAGTCGGCCAACGGCCGAAGGCCACCTGGGAGGCCTAACGGGGGAACGAGTCGTGAATCTGCCCAACTTGCTTTCTGACGCGCAAGCGATGTCATCAACTGCCGACCGATCCGATGTTCCGCGGCCCGCGTTACGGAGGCCCATCAGGTCGGCATGGCATCCCTTGGTCGTGGCTCGCGCCGGTTCCGGATCCATCGGCACGGCCCGCCTCACCACGAAAATGTTTGCACCACGAAGAACATGGCTCGTGAACCCGTCGATCGATGGTGTTCAATCAACGGGAGGTGTCTGACGTGGGTCGCGCCATCTACGCGGGCATCATCGCATGTGCGCTTCTTGGTGTGGGATTGACAACGGGTCTCGCGTCCGATGCAACGGATGTGGACGGAGACGGTTACACGGCGGTCGAGGAGATCAATGCCGGCAGCGACGTCAACAACCCCCGGTCCACGCCGATCAATGTGGACGGTGACGCACTCCCTGACGGAGCCGACCCGGCGCCAAGGCACCATGGATCCGCATCCATCACCATCACGAGCCCATCGTCCACCGCCTACCTCTCGGGCGCCGGTTCTGCCTCCCTCACCCTTGTTCATGACCTTGCGTACTCCGAACCCAGTCCAAAGACCCTCGGCATCAAGTACTGGATGAACGCAACCGGCGCGACGGGAACGAGGTCTGCGACGGCAGCGATCTGGGCGGGGAGACCTGCGAGAGTCAGGGCTTCGCCGGTGGCGGCACTCTGACCTGCAACGGATCCTGCTCCGGCTACGACACCAGCCAGTGCAGCGGAGGCGGCACGAGCCTGGATCCGCCCCAGAACCTGCGCCGTACCGACGTCGTCCAGTAGGCCAGAAGCCCCGCTCGCGGCCAAAAACCCCTTGTCAAACGCGGCGAGGTTGGTTAACAGTTAGG
>JBFILE010000769.1:0-1128 GCA_041599855.1 Thermoplasmatota archaeon | reverse complement strand
GCATCCCAGTCCTCCGCGTCCCGGAGGCCGAGGCCGACCAGGATGTCGCGGATGATGGCGTCGAGGTCGTCCGTGATGTCGCAGAGGGATACGCTGATCGTGTCCGGGATCACGGAACTGAAATCGAGTTCGTCCGGGAGGAGGGGCACGTGGAGGTCATCCACCTCGATGGTCGCCCGGATATCGAGGTCACGGATGAAGCCGAACGCGGGATTGTACAGGGTCAACCCGTTGTAGGGAGCGGCCATGCCGTCCCGGTGCTCGGTACGGATGTTGAGGCCGGGGTTGTTCCAGAGGAGACTCGGAATGGGCACGGTGATGCTCGGTTTCAGCCCGAGATCCTTCCCGTTCAACGGGTTCACGAGGCGGAGGTCATGGGTCGTGACCAGGGTGAGACCCACGTAGGGGCCAAGGGGCGCGACCGTGGTTGCGTCCGGCAGGCTCCAGAGCTCGAGCAGGGGATTCTCGACCTCGAAGCGCGTCATCGTCCCGACCTTCGCGAGGAAATCCTGCAAAAGGGCGATGGCGGCATCGATCTCCCTTGTGAGTTCCGCAACCTCGTGGTCGAGGTCCTCGACGGCGCCGAGGGCGAACGCATCGATGCCGAGTTCGACGACGGTGGCGTTCAGGAGGTCATGCGTGTACGCTTCCGGCGGCGGATCCAGGTACTTCTCGGCCCACCCGGCACCGACGCCCAGGGAGAGGCGGACCCGTGCCAGGATCTGGAGTTCGGTCCGCAGGAATCCGAGGTAATCGGCGAGCCACGTCAATTGGGTGAGGTCACAGACGAAGTCGGCCGCGTACACCATGGGTCCGGATTTCGTGGCCTTCCTCGCCAACCAGTCCGCGTCCGGGATCGCGGCACCCATCCCGGCGCCGGCGGCTGCGAGGAACGCCACCTTCGAGTAGTCGATGGCTTGCGCGAGGTCGCGCGCGAATTCGTACACGGAATCCAGGTCCACGCATCGTTCATGGATCGCGGACCCGAGCGTCGCATCCACGGACCCGCTGAAGTCCTCCACGAGCTTCGCGCCCGTGGGCAGGAACGCGCCCACGTCCCTCGTGAGCTCGTCGAGCGCGGCCGGGAGGTCCATGTCCGGCCGCGTCACCTTCATCTTCCGGAGGAGT
>JBFILE010000768.1:0-1130 GCA_041599855.1 Thermoplasmatota archaeon | reverse complement strand
CGTCAACACCGGGTTCGTGCGACCCTTGAACCGCACGTTTTCTGACATTCCCCTGATGGGGGGCCGGCCCCTTCCGGCCGTTCGGGGAATGTACGTGTCACCGTCCGGAGGGGGAACCGTTCAAGACGGGTGAACCCCGTATCTGGGGACATGGTCCGGTTCCGCGCGGTGCTCGCCGCGGCGTTCATCGTCCTCATCGTCATCAGCCCTCCCGCGTCCGCCGCAGGAGCCACACTGCATCTCGAAAACGGTGCAGGCCCGACCGCCGGAAGCCGTCTCATGAGCACGACCGCTCCGGCGTCCGCGTCCGCCGAGACGGTCACGCTGGATGCCGGATCCGGCTCCTTCGATTGGCTCGGTCCGGCGGCGGCGTTGGCGGAATCCCTCCCCGGGTCCCAGACGTTCACCGTGGACCTCTGGTACCAGTTCACGCTGCGGAACACCCTGAGCACCGCCCGCATCGACATCATCCTGATCAAGTACCAGGCGGCGAACGGCATCGTCGCAACCGTCGTCGGTGCCTCCGGGAGCATCGAGAAGGGTCTTGGAACCGCCGCGGATCCATCCGTCGTGAATGCGCAGGTCACCTTCCAGCTCGCGGCAAACCTCGCCCTTGCGGTCGGGGACCGGGTTGGGATCCGACTGTCGTTCAACGAGAACGTGGCGGAAAACCGGGCGGTCGTGCATTTTGCGTCCACCGGGACGCCATCCTCGCTCACCCTTCCCGCCGGTTCGTACTCGTATCCGACGCCGGAAGTCGCGGCTCTCGTAACATTCGCGGTCGGAATGGCGAGCGTGCTCGTGCTGCGGTCGCGTCGTCGGAACGTGTGACCTCCGCCGGGGCAACAACGGCCCGCGATCCGGTCACCCCGGGCGCGACTCCCCAACTCTTATCAGAGACGTCCCCGGTAGCCGCCACCTATGCTCGGTTCGGCTGGACGAATCGTGGCACTGATCCTGGCTGGGACCATGCTCCTGCCCGGGGCGCAGGCTGCAGATCCCACGTTCTATTTGACAGACTCCAAGCGACCCCGGCGGGTCGCACCATGGTGCTGACGGAACCTTCGGGGGGTTCGAAGACCGCGACGATGATCTGCGGGAACTCCTCGCTGGACTGGTGGGGGCCCTCG
>JBFILE010000767.1:0-1137 GCA_041599855.1 Thermoplasmatota archaeon | reverse complement strand
TTGAGGCCCCGCCGGTGAGCGCGTTGGCGACGACCGATCCCCCGACAGACTCCGCCGATCCAGATGACCGGGAGGGCGTACCCAGCGAGGTGCGCCCGTTGAACGCGACTCACAGCCGCGCGAGCGACAGGGGTGTCGGCACACTTCCCACGCACCGAGCCGCACTCCCTCAAGAGGCCGGCCAGCGACCATTCCCGGATTCCACGGAACGAGGATCACAAACCTTGAGTGATATCGGCCCCATGGACAGGTCATGCTATCCCGACGATGGCGCGGCGGACTCGCCCTCATCTCCGTCGGCGCCACCTTGCTGCTCGCGTTCTCCGCCCTCTTCGCTGCGCAGGCCATGGACCTCAACGGACCCTTCCGCGGCCTCGCGTACGTCGCCGGGTACATCATCGTGAAGATCGGACCATGGATCCTGCCCGCAGGCATGATCGTTCTCGCCCTCGCGCCGGAATTCCACCGCGGCCGAGTCCTCGTCCTCTCCTCCGGCATCGGCCTCACCGCACTCGTCTGGTGGCTCGCGGTCCAGCCGAACACCTACGAGACACAGTACTCGGAAATGGCTGGGCTCGTCGCCTACCACATGCTCCAGCCACTCGTCGCCGTCATCGCCCTCGCCTACGTTCTCGCGAATCGACCCACCCCGCATGGGTTCCGCCACTCGGGGCGGATCCTCAAGGTCGCAGCCGCCGCCTCCGTCGCCACGTGGCTCGTGTTCGTTCTGCCGGGAGGCGTCCTCGTCACCACCCACCTGACCGCCCGAGGACTCGCAGCGATCGTCGCGTGGGGATTCCTTGCCGGCGCACTGGGGATCCGGAATGCCGGTGAGGGGCTGCCGGAGAATCCGTGACGACGGCCCCGTGACGCGCCCATGACCGCGCGCGGCACCGAGCCCCCCACACGATGACGTCGATGGGGTGCGGCACGGCCGGACCGCCGCAGGCAGAACCGGGAGCCGCCCCGCCGCATCCGTCCCCGCGTGCCCTACGCCGCGTCGCGCCCCGCTTCCTTCAACAGGATCGCCGCCGCCTCGCACGCCATCTCGAACGACAACACATCGATGTCCACCCGCGCCCGCGCATACTCATTCCCCTCGCCCTTCAATTGCCGGATGAGGAGATTCGCCCGCGG
>JBFILE010000766.1:0-1141 GCA_041599855.1 Thermoplasmatota archaeon | reverse complement strand
TCCACGCCGTCCACCACGGGGTAGATGGCGTTGTACTCCGCCGCGAGTCCCTGGAATGCATCCGTGAGGGTGAACTCGATCCACGCCTGCGCCGCGGCGAGGTTCTTCGTGCCCTTCGCGATGCCCATGGTCTGGATCTGGTGGAACGTGGCCTTCGGAGCGAGCACGTTCAGGTTCTCCACGTCGGACTCGTAGAAGAGTTCGTACGCCGGGCTCGTGGTGTAGCTCGTGACGATGGCCCGCTCCCCCGCGAACCCTTCCTCCCAGCGACCGTAGCCGCCGGTGAAGTGCTGGACGTACGCCTCCGTCCAGCCGGCCGTCACGAGGACGCCGCCGTCGAAGAGGTCCATCCAGTAGTTCTTCCACGTGTAGTCTCCGTCCTCGCCGTACGTGGCCACGGTGGACACGAGGAATCCGAGGCCGGGCGTGGACGTGCGCGGGTCCTCCGTGACGAACGAGTCCGCATGGGCGCGCACGTCGTCGAGGGTCGTGATCGAGAGGTTCGCGCGCGGGTCCACGTTCACGCCGATGTACCCGTGGTCCACGGGTGTCGCGTGCCAGTCGGGGACGAACGCATACTGCGACGGGACCCGGTCTGCGAGCGTCGGTTTGTACGGCTCGAACACGCCCTCGTCGATGGCCTTCTTCATGAGCACGTTGTCGATGCCGTAGATGACGTCGAAGGACGGGCGGCCCTTCTCGCGCATGGCGCGCTGGAGAGCGCTGCCCGCATCATCGGCGGCGATGTGCTCCACGGTGCCGTTCGTGAGATTCTCGAAAGCCGCCTTCGCGGGGCCGAACGCGTAGTCGAAGGCGCCGTGGTCGAGGACGGTGACCTTCGCGCCGTGGAGGTCCGGCCATGTGGTGCCGTCGAAGCCCATGTCCTTGTAGGAGGTCGCGGAGTCGGTGTTGGCATCCTTCGCCGGACCGCCCTGGTCGGCACATCCGGCGAACGCGGTGGCGACGATGATGGCGGCGATCAGGGGGGTGAGCGTGCGTGGGGTCATGATCGGGGTCCCTCCGCGGCCCGGGGCGGGCCGCCGATGGAGCGGCGAAGATGGGACTCGGACTTAACTGTGTTGTATGACCGGGTAATGGGATTGGTGGGTGAAGTCGGGAAGAGGGTCGGGGGCCGGTGCCC
>JBFILE010000765.1:0-1145 GCA_041599855.1 Thermoplasmatota archaeon | reverse complement strand
CCATCGATGTCGTCCCGCTGGCTCGCGCTCCTCTTCTGCACAGTTCTCCTCTCCGCTGGGTGCGTGGACCCCAGTGCCCCTGCGCTGGCCGATGTCGGCGCCGCGCCAGTGCGTTACGATGCGCTCGCGCCGGAGGCGGTCGAGACGCCCGGCGCCGACGGGACCATCCTCCGCGGCTACCTGTGGCGACCCGACGTCGGGGAGGGCGTCACGGTCCCCGTGGTCCTGAGTTCGACGCCCTACACGGTCGATGCGGGGTGGACCGACATCGGGCACATTCCGCGTGAAGCGCTCGTGGAAGCCGGCTTCGCCGTGGCCGCCTTCGATGTCCGGGGGACCGGGCGCTCCGCGGGATGTTTCGAATGGATGGGTCAGAATGAGATCCGCGACCAGGCGCTTCTGGTCGAATGGGCTGCCGGTCAGCCATGGAGCAATGGTCGCGTCGGGATGATCGGTGCGTCGTATCTCGCGGCGACCGCCATCATGGCGGCCGTGCAAGCGCCGCCCGAGTTGCGCACCATCGTGGTCTCGGGCCTGGTCACGGACGGCTACACGTTCCTCCACACGCCCCAGGGTGCGGCTGTGGAATTCGGTCCTGAGATCATGCGGGACTTCGCGACGGATGTCGGCGTGGCGGGACGCACTCGTGCGGGTGGCAAGGTCACTGACACGGCATCGGCCGTCTGTCCCGATCTCCTCTGGCCCGCGGTCGTGAGCGAGAAGGGCATCCGGACCGACGACCGCGATGAGGCTTTCTGGAAGGAGCGGCGCTTCATCGAGCGCTTCCCTGATATCACTGCCGCGGTGCTGAGCACGCATGGCTTCCGCGATCTCTGGGGATCCGGCCACGCGAAGCAGGAGGATGCTATCTGGGACGCGCTCACCCAAGCGCCCAAGTGGATCCTCCAGGGGCAGTGGGGTCACGGATTCCCGCTTCACAACGAGGAGAACCACGGCTTCGAGGTCGCCGATTGGGACGAGCAGCTTGTCGCGTGGATGGCCTACTGGCTCCGCGACGAAGGCCCGACCCCCGCGGGTCTCAACGCGGTGGATTTCATGGACAGCGAGGGCACGTGGCGGGCATCCGACGCGTGGCCGCCAAGCGATGCGCGCGATGAGGCCTTCCAGCTTGCCGGTGGCGCGCT
>JBFILE010000764.1:0-1145 GCA_041599855.1 Thermoplasmatota archaeon | reverse complement strand
GCGTGCATATTGCCCGTAGTACTAAGGCACATTTGTGCGCCGGTTTCTTCAAAATCAATAGCCATTGAGCAGCTATACATGTCGGCGACAGACGGTTGAACGCCGATCATGGCCGCGGCAACGATGAAAATCCCAATCAGACGCGTGGGGGTGGGGCCCATGAACCAGAAGACTCCCCCCACTATAATTATTGCGAACGGATTCGATGTAGAGCCCATCGCGCATGCGTTCAATGCGGGGTCGTCGCGTGGCTTGCGCGGGCGGTCGAGGCCATCGCGAAATGGCCCATGCCCCCCGGGGGGCCTAGCTAAAAATATGAGTGCGGGCTGCAAGGACTGGGTGTCACAGTTTTGGCTCCCGCCAGCCACCCGGGCGCGCCTGCGGCACGACTTGCGCCCCAGTCCTTGTTCCACTTGCATCCGCCTCCGGCGATGGGCGCCCCTCCCGAGGATTGGGGATCTGCCGCGTACATGTGGGTGATGGACGGCCCCGCACGCCACCCGCCCGCTCGTCATCCCCCGTGGCCTACGATCCTTCGGCCTCCGAATCATTCCAGGACGCCTGCGGTATCCGGCAACGGTTGTCCGGACAACGCGTGCTCCATGACCCGCGGCATCCGCCGCTCTACCGCCCGTTCGCGCACGTACTCGAGGTCCATCTCGTCCCGCATCGTCCGGTTCACGGCGAGAGCGCGTTCCCAATCCCGCGGGGATCGGAAGTGCCAGCCACTTTCCGCGTACTCGACGAGGATGTCCTCGGGCCCCCGGACGATGACGCGTTGGTCCATGATCTCGATGGTGATGACGCGCTCGGCGTGGGGGTCGTACGCCAACTCCTCGCCCACGATCTCCAATCCGAACGGATAGTCATCGACGCGGATCTCGCGAAGCGAAATATCCCGTCCCTCGGCGTCCCGCACCATCTGCATGTGGACGCCGGGGAGTGCGTCGAGGGCCATGGCGAGACGTCGGTGCGTTCCGGCACCGCCGCCCAACTGGATGGACACGATGTCAACGTCGGCACTGGATTGCCACTTCAACGGGTAGCCTTCGCTCGTGCCGGCGGCCCCCGCCGCGTAGAAGTCCACGGCGGTTCCTCCGGTGACGACGGCGAAGATGCCGATGTCGTCTGCGACGCGCTGGACG
>JBFILE010000763.1:0-1149 GCA_041599855.1 Thermoplasmatota archaeon | reverse complement strand
GCGTCATCCTCATCGGAGGAAGCGGCACAGACCCGGCCCCGGAGCTGGGGCCCGAGCCCGAGCCCGCCCCCGAGCCCGCGCCCGAGCCCGAGCCGATCCCCGAACCTGAGCCATCCCCGGAACCCCAACCCGAGCCGGTCCCCGAACAGGGACCTGATCCTCAACCGGCGCCCGAACCGACGCCGGAGCCCGAACCGACGCCGGAGCCAACACCGGAACCTGGGCCCGCGCCGGCACCGCCGGAACCATCCCTGATCGTGGACGATGTAACGGCGTCCTGGCTGCCCGGGTCCTTCGGTCGCGACACGCTCACGTGGCGAATCCGTGTGGTGGACGAAGGGGGCGAACCCGTGCGGTTCGCGCGTGTTCACGCGACCCTCAGGGGGCCGGAAGGCATGGAGGGGGCTCCCCGGGAACGAACGGGTCGCGAAGGCATTGCCACCATTGATCCGACCCTGCGGCCGGCACCCGATGGCACCTACACCCTGTGCATCGCGACCGTGGAGAAGCGGGGCCACGTGTATCGTGACGACGGCCGCCCCTTCTGCGTCGGACTTGAGGTGCACCACGAGGTGCCCGATCTCCCCGAGGTCCACGTCGCGAACGTGACGGCCACTGCGGCACCGTACGGGACCTCGGGGGCTCGTCTCGTGTGGCATGTGAGCCTTTCAACCGACACGCCGGGCGCAACTGATCGGGCCCGCATCTCGGGCACGCTCACGTATCCCGATGGAACGACCCGGGACGCGACGCGGCGGGTGGGAGTCGACGGCACCGCGCAGTTCCGTTGGCTGGTGTTCCGCGCGGCGGCGGGCGAGTACCGGTTCTGTGTGACGGACGTGGACGCGCGGGACAGCCTCCAGGTCGTGCCGGACGGTGCGGTCACCTGTGAACGGGTGGTCGTGGCGCCCCGGTGATCGGGCCCATGCCGGTCCCATGGGCGGCACCCCTTGGCCGCGGCCATTTCCGGCACGGCGGCCCACCGGCCGTCTCGCCCTCTTGCCGTCAGCGTCCGCGGACCGCCCCGGGGATCGGGTACGCGTTGTCCCGCGCCTCCGGTTGGCCGTCGTGCTGACGCTGCCCGCCGTAGCTCGCGGGGAACCGTTCCGCGTGCCACGCAAGGACGGGTGGAACAAGGACGATGGTGGC
>JBFILE010000762.1:0-1151 GCA_041599855.1 Thermoplasmatota archaeon | reverse complement strand
CTCTGATCGAGCGCCCCAAGAAGCAAGGCCATCGGCCCCCGCGCTTCCGGAATCAGCATCGCGAAATCCGCGAGGGTTCCACTGATCTCGTCCGCGCCGGTCGGGTATCGCCCAGCGGTCGCGGCAGCCGCGAGCCAAGCAACGGCCGGATCCCGCACCGGTGCATCCAAAGTCGGAATCGCAACGCCCCGCATCGCCATCGTGGCTTCAAGGATCGTCAAGGCCGAAGCGTCGTCGCGGTCGAGGGCTTGGTCAATCAAGTTCCGAGCATGCACGAACGGCACGTCACCGGAGCCCGCGGCTTGCGTAAGCGCCGCCCAGGCGGGCGTGGCGAGCGCGAGGACGATGGCGAGTACGAGGACGGTGGATGCGTGCTGGAACCTCGCCATGGTCGCTCCCTTCGGCGTGGGGAGTGGGGTTGGAGGTTCTAAAGATTTGCCATGTCACGTTGACGGGTTCCGGTTGAGCCGAAGCCGCCATCCCTGGGACTGGCACTCGGCAGCCACCTTGGCGGTTGTTGCGAATGCCGACTGTCTCGTTCCAGCTTCGCTCGAAGGCGTCGCGAAATGCCCAATCAACCGTCGAAATTCCGACCGGATTCAGGGATGCTGCAATGCCCGAAACGGCGGGCCACGTGAGCCACGGCCCCCCGCAGCCCACCTCGCCCACTCGAATTGTCAGAATCAGCCGCTCCTATCGCTGCAGACCACCCTCACCCCCATCCCCATCGCCCCACCCGAAGGATGGCATCGTAGGCCGGGATGCGGGGGATGTTGTTGTAGGGGTCGGTGACGTCGTAGAGGCCGATGGCGGTGGCGCGGGCTTCGCGGTTGCCGTCGATGGTTGTTGTGGTCCAGCTGACGCTGGAGGTGAAGACGTGGGTGCCGAAGATGCCGCCGCGGGGGACCTGGACGACGCCGCGGAATTCACCGGTGGGCTCGCCTGGCGTGGTTTCCCACGTGACGGATCCATCGCTGAGGTCCTGCAGCATGAGGCGACCGGTCGCATCCGCGAGGATGCGCCCGGTGGCCCCGTGGTTGTCGAGATGCCGTAGGCTTGCGAAATCCTGCAACGGGTGCAGCTGGCGCCAGAGTTCGGTGCCGTCCGGTGTCATGTGGGTGAGGATGAGTTGCGCGTCGTTGGCGCTTGTG
>JBFILE010000761.1:0-1160 GCA_041599855.1 Thermoplasmatota archaeon | reverse complement strand
GGTACCGGCCCCCAGGGGGTTGATCATTCCTCGC
The DNA here is from genome assembly GCA_041599855.1 of Thermoplasmatota archaeon. Classification (GTDB taxonomy): domain Archaea; phylum Thermoplasmatota; class SW-10-69-26; order JACQPN01; family JAJPHT01; genus JBFILE01. Next base: position 1,126 of record JBFILE010000761.1, on the reverse strand, counting down.
AAACCGCGCGGGCCCCTCTCAGATCTCCCGGTCCACCACCAGCTCGCGTCCCGCCGGCAGCACATCGCCGTCCCCGTCGATCACCCGGTAAAGCAGGTCGAAGCTCAACGCCGTCAGCGTGTGCGCATCGTTCCCTTCGCTCCCGTGCCCAGCGAGGCCGTCCACCTGGAATCCTGCGTACCCGGTGGCCGTGGTCCCTTCGCCGCCCGCGTGGCCGCGGAGCACGGTGTAGAAGTCGTTGAGGATGCCTTCCGCATCGAGCGCGGCCTTCATCTCGCGGCCCTGGTTGTAGGGCACGAGTCCGTCGTGGACGCCGTGGGTGCTGATGACACCCTTGAGGCCGCTGAACTCCGAGGCGCGCTTGGCCGCGCTCCGTTCGAGGTAGGCGTCGGCGGCGGTTGCGGGCGTGCCGCCGGTTTCGGTTTCGATGGCGGCGCCGGCGGGGTGCTGGAGGGCACTTGCCCCGGCCCACGTCTCGTGGAGCATGCTGAGGCCTTCATTGTTCACCCACCAGTCGATGACGTCGGGCATGTCGGCGAGGACCATGCCTGCGATGGCGGTGCCCATGCTCACGCTGTACAGGATGACGGGCACGTCCGGGTACTGGTCGACGAGCATGCGCGTGGCCGCAATGGTGTCGGCGGCGCCTGCCGCAAGGGGGAACCCGTCCACGGGGCCGCGGTAGTCCATGGCAACCGCGATGGCGCCGCGGGCGGCGGCTTCGGCGAGGTGGCCGCGGTGGCTTTCCGCCTGATGGGTGTAGCCATGGGCGATGATGACGATGGACGTGGGTGCCCCGGCGGGCGTTGCGATGAGTCCGTGGGCGGGTTCGCCGTCCACGGTGAGAGTGAGGTCGGTGACCGTTCCCGTTTCGGCGTGGGCCTGCGCCATTGCGGGAGCCAGAAGGAGCAGGGTGGTCGCGATCCACGCGAGGGGCATCGTGCGCATGGCCCTCGCAGCGGATTGCGGGGCGTCATGGTTTCTCGCGAGAGCGTATTCCGGCGCCGGACGCCTCCCGGGGGGATCCCGGTAGTGCCAACTTAAGGAAAATCGTCCTGCGAGGGGTCGCCATCCGGGGGTGGCGGAGCGGGGGGCGGGGGGGGGGGCAGGTCGCGCCGAAGGCGCG
>JBFILE010000760.1:0-1161 GCA_041599855.1 Thermoplasmatota archaeon | reverse complement strand
GATCACGACCGTGTGCGGCGGCATCCTGCTGCCGGTTGTGGCGAGCGTGACATCGGACGCGGCCATCGAGAGCATGAGCGTCTTCTACACGTCCGGCGGAGCGACCCAGAAGGCGGCCGCAACGAAAGGCGAGGACGGGCGCTGGCAAGCCGAGATCCCGAGCGCGGCCGTGGAACCTGGCTTCTCCTACTACCTCGTGGCGCGTGATGCGGCTGGAAACGTCGCGTTCGACCCCGCCGAGTCCCCGGGAACGGGGCACGTGGTTGACGTGACCGCAACGGAACCGCGGGTTATAAGTTTCCCCGGGAGCCGGATCGAGTTCGCAACGGGTGACGCCATCTTCTCAGAATTCGTCATCCTGCCCGGCACCCACGGCATTGACGGTGTCCGCTTCCACTACCGCCTGCACTACCACAACGAATACTCTAACAAGGCGTCCGCGTCCATACCCCTTGCGGCCATGGGCGCCATCGAGATGCCGGGCGGCACGGCGGTGACGTATGGTGGCCCCATCTACCCTGCCGTGGGTGCGACCGCGATCACGTGGTGGATCGAGATCACCGACTCCATGGGCGGAAACACCCGGTTCCCGACGGACGGTGAATCTACGATCACCCTTGTGCCCGACCTCGGCCCGGATCCGACCAAGGGATCCGATGGAGACGACATGAGCGACGACCGCGGAGGCGACGACAGCGACGACGGCGTCGGCGCGGAGGAGGTGGAGGAGGACGAGGACGACACGACTACACCCGGTCCCGGGCTCGCACTCGTACTCGCGGCCATCGCGTGCCTGGCGTGGGTGCGTCGATCCCGCGCGAAACCGCAGGCGGCCCTTCTCATGGTCGGGATCCTCCTCATCCCGGGTCTCGGTCTCGCGTTCGTTCCCGGAGCGGACGCGGCATCGGCCGCCCAGATCGGGGTCACGGAATCCGGCCTGACGAACGGCAGTCCCACGATCACGGCCGGCGACAGTGTGGTCTGGCGTGTCGACGACTTCGGGCTCGAATTCGCTGTGGAAAGCACGAACGACGCATTCGCGGACAGCGCCTACCTCGATTACGGTGAAACGCACACCGTCACCTTCCCGAACGCGGGGAACTACCCGTTCCGGAACCTGTACGAACCCGGCGAATCCAAGTGGCAGGGTGTTGTGCGCGT
>JBFILE010000759.1:0-1164 GCA_041599855.1 Thermoplasmatota archaeon | reverse complement strand
GGACCGGGGTGAACGGACCTCTGGTGTAGCTGTTGTTCTGCCAAGGGCATCGCAGCTTAGCTACGTCCGGATCGGATAACCGCTGAAAGCATCTAAGCGGGAAGCCGGCCTCGAGATGAGTTCTCCCATCTCCTTGAGAGAGTAAGACCCCTGGTAGACCACCAGGTTGATAGGCCGGAACTGGAAGTGCGGTGACGCGCGAAGGTGACCGGTACTAATGGGTCGAGGGCTTGACGGTCTTTTTTAAGTGGTACCCGTTCGTGGCGAACTGTGCAGTTTTGAAGGGCCAGCAGAGGCGCTCTCGCGTTTTCCGGTGGCTATGGCGAGAGGGAAACACCTCTTCCCATTCCGAACAGAGCAGTTAAGCCTCTCAGCGCCGATGGTACTTGGCCCGCAAGGGCCTGGGAGAGTAGGTCGCCGCCGGTTTTACTTCACGAGCCGTCCCTTCGGGGGCGGCTCGTCGTCGTTGTGGATCGTCGTGCGACTGGGGCGGAGAACGACGGAGGGCCGCCCCCACGGGCGGCCCTCCGGACTGCGGCGGTGCTGCGGCCCTCCCAGGCCGGTTCAGCGAGCGTGAGCTCGTGAGCGGTGCCGCGCGAACGCGCCGGCGGGCGCGCTGCAGTCGCGAGTTCTCGGCGCCGCGGATCCGGGACACCGCGCGTCGGCGCGGCGCAGCGGCGCAGCGGACGAGGCGGGCAGGGGGACGGCGCAGGGTTCGACGGTGTCGGGCGGGCTGGAGACGTCCTCCAGCAGAGCGAAGCTCACGACGGCGTCGAGGGCCCGACGGAGCGGGCCCCTCACGGGGCTTCGTTCCGGGCGGGCTTCGGTGGTGGGGGAGAACATGTGTTCGAAACCGTAGGCGTGGCCCCGGACGGACCCCGTGCGAACGGGCGTTCGTAGCGGGTGCCGGACGCAGATTCCGCATGAACATGCGGAATTTGCGGCCTCTTGGTGCATGCGTTCTTGCAGATCAGACGGTCTGACCGAGCGAGGACCACACATCGATCTTCGTGCGGACGCGGGCGATGACGTCGCTCGTGAACTCCGTCGTCGTGGCGTGGCCGCCGAGGTCGGGCGTGCGGACGCCTGCGGCCGTCGCCTCGAGGACCGACTCGTAGATCGCGCGGGATGCGCGCTCCGCCGCGGGTCGGGCGCCCCCGTGCG
>JBFILE010000758.1:0-1170 GCA_041599855.1 Thermoplasmatota archaeon | reverse complement strand
GAAAGGGAGAACGAGGGCCGGCCTGCACTGTCAGGTTCGTCTTTGGGGGTGAGCGCGACTCCGCCCGTGGAGGCTCGGTAGGTGGGCGGAGGGGTGAGTGGGGGCGCGTGCGCGGGAGGGAAACGTCCGTTGCGGGATGGGGTTGCGCGCCCCGTGTCACTGTGAGGAGGGGTCACGGGGGTGCCGCGGTTGGGCGCGGCACCCTCGCGAGGGGTATCCCGGCTGGGGTTGTGTGCATCCGGTTCTGTTAGGATGGAGTAGGTGATGCCGTTCAGGTGGTGGCGGGTGGCCGTGACGAGGCCGTTTTTCGCGAGGATCCCGAGGGTGAGGCGGATACAGCGTTGCACGCGCTCATCTCCGCGGAACACGCGGCGGAGGTCGCTGGTGCTGAGGGGCCCGTGGGTTTGGAGGGCGTCCAGGATTTGGCGCGCGGTGACGCCGCGGCGCTCTCCGTACTCAACGAGCCCGAGCATGGTCAGGCCTCGGCGGTGGCCATGTTGCGGGCGCTCCGGCGCCCGGTTGTGACCTCATCGAGGAGTCGGGCGATGGCGTTGGGGGCGGATTCGCCTTCGCGTTGATAGTTGCGGAGGCGGGCCCGGATGTTGCGAGGCAGCGCGATCGTCGTTCGGGTCATGTCGCATACCGTAGAACGACCAATGCAGCACACTGGTATAGATGTATCGCTCCGTGTCATGTGTTCCATAACATATGTAATGGTGGCGCGGCTACATTCGTTTCATAGCATAGGTCGTGTTACATGCACCTAATGACGCGGGGAGAACGACTCTCTAAGGCCCTGGCTCGGGCCCATGTAGTCGCGGCTCTGGATGTACTCCGTCATTCGAGCGCCCCAATCGGAGCAACGGAACTCGCGGACCGGATGGGGGGCAGCCGCACATACGGCAGCGCCATGGCCGGTCACCTTCAAGCGCACGGCCTGGCTAAGGTCCGGGAAGTTGACGGCGTGGCCGGGAAACATCGCTACCTCATAGAGCTCACGGATCTCGGCCGCAGCCTGATCGACGCGCTTGATAGCGCCATCGACGTGTACGAAGGCCATTTCACTGACTCGTGAGTGCGCCCGGCACGGGGTGGCCAGCCGCCGCGAGGAACTGATCGGAGAGGTCTCGCGCAGTGTCCCCGTCGCACGTGATTTCCACGCCGTCACCG
>JBFILE010000757.1:0-1178 GCA_041599855.1 Thermoplasmatota archaeon | reverse complement strand
CCTGCGGCGCCGGGGGACGGCACCCACTTCGTCCACAAGAGGCACCCAGGCACCTTAAAAGCCCGCCACCACCCGAGGCCAGGACATCGTGCCCAGAGCGTATGCCCCCGGCGCCGAGCCCTCGCACGACGCGCTCGACCCTGACGGCACGCCCACGTCGTCGGCCGCCGAGCCTCCAGGAGGATATCAGCACCCGGCCGAAGGCGCGCGCGGAATGGCGCCACCACGACCAAGTTCCCTCGGTGATCCTCCCGCTCCGTGTCCTCGACGTTCGCGCAGACCCTGCCGCGCATGTACCACGACCGGCTTGATGTGAGTCACGCAAGCCGGGCGTGTGAAATCCCGCACGCCCCGCCTGATCCCCGTCCTGGTCGCTTCCATCCTCGCCCTCACGTTCGTGCCATCGGCCGTCCGGGCGGACTTCATCGTCGAACTCACGATCCATGAGACCGCCGACGGTCCCGCCACCTCGACGATCGCCGCGTGCTCGTTCTTCGTCAAAGGGACCGGCGTCCTCGCACAGACCGGCACGGTCCGTATCCTGCTCGACCAAGGCGCGGATCCCCCACTCAAGGTAGGTGAAGCGGCGTTCAGCGGAAGCCAGGACGCCGACGGGCTCTTCGAGATGGCGGCCGGGCCGATCGATCTGGGCGCGTCGTTCACGGGGCTCTTCGCCCGCATCGTCTACGACGATCCCGACTATCCGACCCTCGACAGCGCGTCGTTCAGTGTCGACTGCCCACGTTCGTACGCGGGTGCCTGCGTCTCGAAGTTCCTGCCGCCGCTCTTCACGGGAGAGCGCGCCAAGAGCGCGGATGCACAATCCACCAAACTTGGCCAGGACGTCCCGGTCAAGCTGAACGTCCGGTGCCCGGACTCTTCGTACCCGCCCGCTCAGGTCTTCATCGCGAAGTGGGGCACGGATGCGCTCGGCCCCGACGGGCCGGGGAAGACGAAGTCGTCCACCTACACGGCGAACGTGATGGCGCGCAACGGGAACCACCTGCACTACAATCTCGACACCTCCGGCATGACCACCGGTGTCTGGCGTGTCCGCGTGGACCTGGGTGACGGCCAGCAACACACCGCGTGGCTCAATCTACAGTGAGCGGCGGCCTACGGCTTCAGCCGCGCCCGTTCCCGCAGGTCCGTGATGGCCTCGCGGACACGCGGCGCGG
>JBFILE010000756.1:0-1179 GCA_041599855.1 Thermoplasmatota archaeon | reverse complement strand
GCGGCGAAGCCGCCGAGGACGGGGACCAGCGACCGGACCGAATTGGTCACCTCCGCCGCCACCCCGATGCGAGACCTCCCATGATGCCACCTGGGAATCGACGCGCCCTGAGGCGGCTCCCTCCCGCGCGATTCCCATGGACCGGAAATGGGCCGCGGCGACTGCTCCGCTCGCCCGGGAGATTCTGCGTGCGACGTCCGATGGACGTGGGCCGCCGGGGGTGCCAGATCACCCGAGCGCCCGCAGCAATGCCGGCCCGTCCACGAGCCCATACCCGTACGCCGGGTCATGGGCGTTCTTCGGCAGCCCTTCGAGCGGGCCCACCTTCTTCGCCGTCGTCATGAGGAGTTCCTTCACCTGGAGGACGCGGTCCCGGCTGTCCCGGCGGAACTCGGGGTGCTCCTCAAGGGCGAGGGCGAGGACGCCGGCCACCACCGGGGCGGCCTGGCTCGTGCCGCTCGCCTGCACGTACTTCCCGTCCGCCCACCCGCTCAGGATGTCGACGCCGGGCGCCACGAGCTCCGGCTTCCGGTGCGGGTCGCGTTCCAGGGTCACCGGGGAATCATCCCCGCGGCAGCTGAACGCCGCCACCTTGCCGTCCCGGCCGACGGCGCCGACGGCGATGACGCCTTCCACGTTCGCGGGACTCGTCACGCGGCAGCCGTCCCCGTCCTGCGGACTGTTCCCGGCAGCAGCCACCACGAACACGCCGGCATCCAGCGCCTTCTCGACGGCGTGCTCGGTTGCGCTCCCGAGGGCCGGAAGGTTCCCGCCGCCGAGGCTGAGGACGATGATGTCGGCGCCGTTCTCAAGGGCCGTGATGACGCCGCGGGCCACATTCGTCTCATCGCCCTTCCCATCGTACGCGATGGCTTTCACGGCGATGAGGGTGACGCCGGGCGCAACCCCCCGCAGTTCGAAGCCGGAGAGCCACGTGTGCCAATCGCCCTGTGCCACGATGACGCCGGCCACATGGGTACCGTGGCCGTGGTTGTCGTAGGGGGCTTTTCGATTGTTCACGATGTCGAGCCACCGGATGGGGACCCCCGCGAATTCCGGGTGCGCCTGATCCACGCCGGTGTCGATGACCGCAACCTGGACGCCGGCGCCCGTGAGGCCGCGCTCCTGGAGTTCCGTGGCACCCACCATGTCCAGGTGCCACGTTTCGCCGAAGCCGCT
>JBFILE010000755.1:0-1186 GCA_041599855.1 Thermoplasmatota archaeon | reverse complement strand
CGGAGGACGGAGGACGGAGAACGGAGAACGGAGGACGGGGGACGGAGGACGGGCGCCGCCGAGAAGCACGGCGGACCACGCACCTGGCACGAGCGGGAGGAAATCTTTCTTGAGTTCCGGCGCCCCGTGAACCGGGCGCGTATCGCTTTCACCTGCATCAGATGGGGGCCGGCGAACGTCACGCCGCCCGGATATTACATCGTCGCCGATTTGCCTCCGTGAATCGACGACATGCAGCGTGCGGCGAGATCGAGAACCCCCATTCCTCCTTGGACATACTTCCACCCCTCCTCCTCGGTGGTGACCTGAAAGGTTATCGCCAGCCCGAGACATCGCCGCATGGAGAGGCTCTGATGCGCGCATTCCTTCTCACGGCAATCATCACGGCGACATTGATGGCGCCCGCCACCTTGGCGGAGACCCAACTTTGCGCAGGCGAAAACGGGACGGATGTCTGCGCGGGCGACTTCGACTGGACCGACGACTGCTCTGGTTCCGAGCCCACGTGGGGCTGGGCGCGCACCGGCGTGATCGCGCACGCGAACGGAATGGAAGTGGGCGTGGTCGGCTTCGAACTTTGTGACAACGAGTACGGCGGCGCAAACGGCGTGCTCATCTACACCTACGACGAGCAGAACGGATACACGTCCGCGGGAATCTACTGCTACGAATTCTACCTCGACTTCCCATGCTATGCTGCCGCGGGCTCTTGGGCCGTGAGCACCATCTTCGTCGGCCCCCCGAACCCCGGCTGGGGCCACGTGCTCCCCTAACTCGGCGCAAACGTTTTCTCCCCCGCGCGGTCCTCGCGGCGCCATGACCGGCCCCGACCGCGCGACCCTCCTTCTCTCCGCAGACGACGTGGCACGCTGTCTGCGCATGCACGAAGCCATCGCGGCGGTCGAAGACGCGTTCCGTGCCCATGACCGGCGCGAGGCGTTCATGCCGGCCAAATCCTACGTGGACTTGCCCGAACACGACGGAGATGTGCGCTCCATGCCCGCGCGCGTCGGAGACACCGTGTCGGTCAAGTGGGTGAACTCGCACCCGCACAATCCCGAGCGCCACGGGCTGCCGACCGTGATGGGCACGATGATCGTCACCGATCCCGCCACGGGGTGGCCCCTCGCCATCCTTGACGCCACCGTCCTCACCGCGTTCCGCACAGGCGCCGCCGCGGCCGTCG
>JBFILE010000754.1:0-1191 GCA_041599855.1 Thermoplasmatota archaeon | reverse complement strand
TCCTCCGGCGACATCGGCATGGCGGACCCATCCCACTTCGGGGCCGAGATCCCCATCACCGGAATCGCCGGGGATCAGCAGGCGGCGCTCTTCGGGCAGGCCTGCTTCAAGGAAGGCATGGCGAAGAACACGTACGGCACCGGCAGCTTCACCCTCGTGAACACGGGAAGCCGGAGGCCCCGGTCCCGCCGCCTCCTGTCCACCGTCGCATGGTCCCTGGATCGCAAGGTCACGTACGCCCTCGAAGGGAGCATCTTCGTCACCGGCGCCGCCGTCCAATGGCTCCGGGATGGCCTCGGCATCATCAACGAGGCCGCGGAAACCGAGGCGCTTGCACGGAGCGTGAACGACACCGGAGGCGTCCAGTTCGTGCCGGCGCTCACGGGCCTCGGCGCGCCTTACTGGGATCCGTACGCGCGGGGCACCATGGTCGGTCTCACGCGGGGAACGACCCGCGCCCACATTGCCCGGGCGACGTTGGATGCCATCGCCCATCAGGTCGTGGACGTGGTGGAAGCGGTCGCGGAGGACGCCGGAGTGAAGCGCGGCTCCCTGCGCGTGGACGGAGGCGGCGCCGCCAACGGCTACCTGCTGGAACAGCAGGCGAACCTCCTTGGCGCGCCCGTGGAGCGGCCGAAGGTCACCGAGACGACGGCCCTCGGCGCGGCGTACCTGGCGGGGCTGGCCACCGATGTCTGGTCGGACACGGCGGAGGTGTCGAAGGCGTGGGTCCTCGATGCCCGCGTGGAGCCCGGGATGGGGGCCGCGGACCGGGCCGAGGAACGCCGGACGTGGGCGCGTGCGGTGGAGCGCGCCCGGGACTGGGCCCGTCCCGAGTGACGGCGAACCGTTGGCGAACCGTTGAAGCAGGCCCTCAGCGGGGCGTTTCATTCATCGCGTCCGCCGCGTCCGCCTTGTCCTCGAAGGGATACGCGATCATGCTCATGGTGTACTCCACCTGATACGGGAAGCAGCCCGGGCACAGGCCGGCATTGCCGAACGTCGCAAGGACCCGGAACTGCCAGCGGCTGCCGGGCGCGTACGGCGAATCATGCGCTTACTCGTGGACCGGGATCCGGTAATGAGAGTGGTTCCCCTCGTTCGTGTTGCGTTCCGCGTTCCGCAGGAATTCATCCTGGGTCGCGTTCATGTATTCGAGGAAGTAGCCGGAAGGCTCCCCGGGTGCCGTGT
>JBFILE010000753.1:0-1198 GCA_041599855.1 Thermoplasmatota archaeon | reverse complement strand
TCCGCGAGGGCATCCGACGTCCACGCGAGGGTCACGTTCCAGGTGACATCGTCGTCCACGTCGTTCGGGTTCCCGCGGCCCTCGCCCTCGTAGTACGCGATCGCCACCTTCCCTTCGGGACCTGCCGTGATCGCCGGGAACACGTTCGTGCGGTTGTCCGTGTCGATGCGGATGGGGTCGCGCCATGTGCGCCCATCGTCCGTGGACACCGCGAGGAATACGGCGGTGTCGCGGTCGCCTTCGTGGTGTTCCGCCCACGAGAGGTACACGTTGCCGGCTTCGTCCGCGGCTCCCACGACAAGACCAAGGCCAAGGTAGCGACCCCATGGCTCCGCGACCACGTCCGTCGTCCACGTCAGGCCGCCGTCGCGTGTGACCGCGAAGCCGGGCATGCCGACGCGGCCGCCAAGTTGCGCCATCGGGGAGCCTTCGAACCACGTGTACGTGAAGAACGTGCTGTCGGTCACGGGGTTCCAGAAGCCGCCGCCACCCCACCCCGTGCCCTTGTTCACGAGGAGGTGGTGATCCGGGAATTCGACAGGGCCCGTGGGGATCCACGTCTTGCCGTAATCGAGGGTCATGACCGCGGTCTGCTGGAATGTCGGGAGCTGGTGATAGTAGAGGAAGGCCTTGCCATCCTTCGAAGGGACCACGTATTGGCGGTCCCCGACAGGGCCGTTGCAGGCGGCCGGGTTCACGAACCACGACTCGCCCTTGTCCTGGCTCACGCCCACGGCGACGCAGCCCACGTACAGGCTGTTCGCCCAGATGGTGCCGTCCATGTCGACGGCGAGGTCGGGGTCCAGGTCCGGGACCATGCCGACGGGGTCGCCGATGTCCGTCCACGATGCGCCGCCATCATCCGAGCGGTACACGGCCATCGTGGAGCGGCCGGACGCGTGCGTGCCGCGGCCGTTCGTGAACAAGGTGCCGTCCGGGTGGACGCCGAGGGAGGGTTCGCCGCGGCCACCCTCCGGGTCGACGACGGAGGTGATGTTCGCGATGAAGGGGACGAGGTCCGGGACGCCTTCGATGACGGCGGGGGACGTGGCCGCCGACGGATCATCGCTGACGCAACCGGCGAAGGCGACGGTCACGAACGCGGCCGCGAGGAGGAGGGGGCGGGCGGGCATATGAGGGGAAAACCGGGTTGGAGGCGGGATAAGGTTTCGGGTGGTCGGGGTGACCAGACGGGGGG
>JBFILE010000752.1:0-1207 GCA_041599855.1 Thermoplasmatota archaeon | reverse complement strand
GGGTGATCCTTAGCCGCCGGGAACGCGCGGCTAAGCGTCTCTGCCGAGAGTGCGTCGCGGGCGTCGCCCCCGACGAAAGTCGCGCCATGACCGCGTTGGTGGAGGACCTTGATCTGAACGGAGACACCCAATGAGCGAGCGCGTGTTCTACAAAGCCGTGCGCCCTGACGGAACCGACTTCCGCACCGGCACGATCCGGTACGAGGTCGGCCAGACCGTCGCCCCCGCCCCGACCGTCCTGCCCGCCCGGATCTGCGGTCCCGGCATGTTGCACGCGGCGACGGTGCCCGCCATGACCCTGGTCGGCGGCTCCTGGCCGTGCCGCCTGTTCGAAGTGACCGGGGAACCTGTCGCGGGACTTGACGATGAGCATCCGCACAAGGCGGGGTTCCGGGCGCTGACCGTTGTGCGGGAGATCGAGGCGTGGCGGGCGTTGGGTCCGAACGGCAGGGAGGTCGCCGCGTTGATCGACCGGGCCGGGAGGCTGACGGACGACGAGGCACGACGACTGACGGCGGCGCGGGATGCGGCGTGGGGTGCGGCGTGGGGTGCGGCGTGGGATGCGGCGTGGGATGCGGCGCGGGATGCGGCGTGGGGTGCGGCGTGGGGTGCGGCGTTGAGTGCGGCGCGGGATGCGGCGTGGAGTGCGGCGTGGGCTCTTGTTGTGCGGGATCTCATCACCACGGTGCAGTTCGACGCTCTGTATGGGCCGTGGGCGTCCGTAATGGAGGCGGGTGCGTGATGAGCGAGCGTTCCGACCTCGCAGACGCGATCATCCGCGCCCTCACCGCCGTCCCAGTGCACGATGAGCCGATGCCCGGCGCGTGGCTCTGCGGGCAATGCCCCTACGCGAACGTCGGAGACACCCAATGAAGATGAGTGAAGTTATCTGCTCGCACCCCGGCTGCACCCGTGGTCCTGTAACCACCGGGCACACCATCCTGCGGACATCCGCAAAGGGCTCCCCGTTTGCGGGGCGCTGCGCGGAGCATTATGGGCCAGGCGGAAGCGCCCAGGCAGCCGCCGACGAGGCTGCGGTCGAACGAACCTACGGAGGTCGCTGCGGCCCGAACGGAGACACCCAATGAGCGGATTCGAACGACTGCCGTGCCGGTACTGCGAGGACGGCTACATCGAGGACCCTGACGACGCGTCCGCCCCGTGGATCGAGTGCGAGTTCTGCGAAGGGACCGGTGATCGCTTCGGG
>JBFILE010000751.1:0-1207 GCA_041599855.1 Thermoplasmatota archaeon | reverse complement strand
GGGGTGGGGTGCTACCGAGCCGCGCGAAGCGCGGCGAGGTTGGGGGTGGGCTGGTGGGGGCCCCAACCGTCACACCCACCCCTCGCGGCCCGCGCTCCTTCTCGCTCTCCCAGAACTGCGGGTGAACCTGGATTTGACTGCCCACGGAGCACCTTCCCAAAACGAAAGCCGAGCTTTCCGCCGTGCCTTATCCTCCCGCGCCCGCTTCAGTCCCAGTGATCCAATCATGCACACCGCACCTCAGAACCGATCGCCCCCCGTCGAAACCCGCGACCCCGTCCTGCGCCTGCCCGTGACCGTGAACTTCGCGTGCGGCGCAAGCTTCGCGGCCCGCCAGCAGCACAAGTCCATCGAGGCCGGCGGGTCCGTCCGCTTCGAGTACGTGCCATGGACGAAGGGCGGACCGACGCCCCATCACATGGCGTTCGTGGAACGGGAAGGTCACGGCATCGGGAACCCGCAGTGGGGCCCGTCCATGGACCGCGCACTCGCCGGCATCGGGTTCGCCCGCGCCCACGACAAGGAGGGCGCGTACGTGGATGCGGCGTTCGCGGCGCAGCGGTCGGGCGCGGACCTCCACGACGCGGACACCCTCACGGGAATCGCGTCCTCGGTCGGCCTCGACGAGGCCCGGTTCATGGCGTACGTGGACGCGGAGGGCGCGGCATGGGTCCGGCAGGCGGAAGCGAACGCGCGGACGGCGGGCGCCAAGCAGACCGTGGAATACCTGATGCCGGACGGCGCGTGGCTCGGGCTCGTGGATCGCACGGAATTGGCGGCTCGGTTCGCGGGTGCGTCGTGATCCGGCGCGCGTCCGGTCATCGGATCGGCCACCTCCCCCCGTGCGCCTCCCGCACGCGGGGCCCCATCTCCACCCACGGCGCAACCCCCTCCGGCGCGCTCTCGTCCACGGGGCATTCCAGCCCCAGCAGGGCCGCCCCGACAGCCGAGCTCGACCGCCGCAGCGCCTCAAGATCGTAGCCGCCTTCGAGGACGCAACCGACCCGCGGCGTGATCGCGCGCAAGCGCTCGATGACCGCGTGGTACGTGCGCGCCGTGAGGTGGCATCCGCCGAGGGGGTCGCGGGTGTGCGCGTCGAATCCCATCGAAACGAGGATGGCCTTGGGGCCGAAGGCGTCCACGACGGGCGCGATCCCGTTCTCCAGGATTTCGATGAAGCCGTCGTGCCCGGTCCCGGCGGGCATGG
>JBFILE010000750.1:0-1214 GCA_041599855.1 Thermoplasmatota archaeon | reverse complement strand
TCCTCGTCCTTCGGCGCCGGCCTCGTCCGCGCGGACGCGGCAGTCTACTGAGGAATCGGACCGGCATCCGGCACGTGCCCGTCGCACGTGCCGCGCGGGAGCGGAGCCTTTAGGCACGCTCCCGCCTTTTCCCACCTCATGCCCCGCGTCGGACTCACCCTTGCCCTCGTGCTGGCGTTCGTGCCTGCGTTGGGGTTGGCGCCTGTTGCGGCAGCCCATGACGTGTACTTCTGGTACACCGGCGCAGGCACCGTGTTCGGCGCTCCGGGTGAGCCGGCCATCTACCGCCTTGTCGTCCGCAACGGGGGGGCCGCCGCCGAGACCGTGGATTTCGCCATCCATGCGATTCCAGCCGGCTGGTCCGCGACCCTGGAATTCGCGTCACTCCACCTCGCGCCCGGCGAGCGGCGCACGTTCAACCTGACCGTGATTCCGGCCGCGCTGCCCATCCGTGACGACGTGTACGTGAACGCGACCGCCCTGTCCACGGGCGACGTCTCGGTCACCTTTGTCACCCATTATCATCTGGTCACGCCGCGCCTGTCGTTCGACAAGCCGGCGTTCGCGGTGAACGAACCGGTGGGTGGCACGGTTGCGCTCACGTATGCCAACGGAGTCGGCGCCGCGTCGGCCACGCTGGAGTATGCGGAACGATGGCAGAAGTTGCCCCCGACGAGGCGTACCTCCGGCGCCACGGACGCGGCCGGCGAATGGGCGTTCAGCCAGGCCCCCGATGCGACGGGGAGCCACGTGCCGGGCACCCACGACGTCTCGGTCACCGTCCAGTATGGTGGCCGCACCTACACGACTTCCGGATCGTACCGGGTCCTGTGAGCCGCGCCGCGCGATTCGCCACCTTTTAAGGCGCGGGTCGGGATTGGGCCGCCTGACATGGCGACCGCAACCCCCCTCGAGGACCGTGCGCGACGCCGACCGCCGACGCCGGGAGGTCTCGAACGCATCGTCCGTGGCGACCTCGACCGGTTCGATGTCGAGATGTACGAGAACCTGGACACCGGCGTCCTCGAATCCTACCTCGACCACCGCAACAAGCGCGAGCCAAATGCCACGTCCCCCATCCCGTGGGCCTCCGTTGCCACGGCGGGCGCCGTGGGGATCCTTGCCGCCGTGGTGGCGGCCTACGTCGGCATCACCGTCGGCCTGCTTGTCGGCGGCTCATGGTACGTGCTCTACCTCCACGGGACGAGCCGCCG
>JBFILE010000749.1:0-1214 GCA_041599855.1 Thermoplasmatota archaeon | reverse complement strand
GACGTTGAAGGTCACGCCGCCGGGAAGCCCCGTTCGCGTCATAGGACTTGCGGGTGACGCCCGCGCCGGCGGACCATGCCGGGGCGACCCGTGGCATGCCGCACGATCCAGCAAGGTCGGCATTCCCGCGGACACGTCCCCTCGGACGACCCCCGCGACCTTGCCGGTCCTTCGTCCGATGGCCCGGCGGAGGCTGCTTCCCGGGCCGGCCTCGCCGCCCCCCGCCCGCCCCGGATGGCAGCGACGCAGACCGAGGGGATTTTATGAACGGGACCGGCATCGGCGAAGTCGTGGCCCACGCCCGCATCGCGGTCGGCCCCGCCTTCGGTGACTTCGGCGGCGTATCCCAGCACGTCCGCCGCCTCGCCGAAGCGAGCCGCCATCACCCCCGGGTGTTCCGCATGCCGCGGGCCCGCTGGTAGCATCCGGCGTGGACCCGCGTCACCGGCTTCTGGGAATCGCGGCGGCTTCCGCCCGTGGACCCGGCCACGGTCATGCTCCTCCGATCCCTCCGCCGGCACGACGTCGTGCACCTGCACGCCTACCCGGTCTGGATCGATTCCATCGCCCGCGGCCGCACCCGTGCGCGAGGCCGCGTCGACGCGGGCCGGACGGGTGCAGGGGTCAGACGACCCCGCATCGCCTACACCGTCCACCAGCTCGTGGACGACGACGCCGTACCGGAGGGGGACCGGGCACGCTGGCGCCTCCTCATGCGGAACCTGGAGGACGGGTGCCGCGCCGCGGACGCGGTGGTCGCGGTCGCCCGGTGGATGATTCCTGCGCTCCGGGAGCGAGGCATCGACGCGCAGTTCATCCCGAACGGCGTGGACACGGCGCGCGTCAGGGAGGGCGACGGCACGCGGTTCACGAAGGAGCACGGTCTCGACCGGTTCGTCCTGTTCGTCGGGAACGACCTGCCCGTGAAGCGTCCCGGACTCGTCCTTGAGATGGCGCGCCGATTCCCCGACATCCCGTTCGTCCTCATGGGACGCGGCCTCGATTCCGCGGGCGTGCGTGCGCTGGCCACGGCCGGTGGGCCGCCGGGCGGGACGGGAGGAAGCCCGCAAACGGTCGGCGTCGTGCCCGCGAACGTCCATGCCCTCGGCGAGCGCCCCCGGGCAACCGTGCTCGACGCCTACCACGCGGCGCGTGCGTTCATCCTGCCCAGCGTCAACGACAGCTTCCCGACCGCGCTCCTTGAAGCCATGGTG
>JBFILE010000748.1:0-1224 GCA_041599855.1 Thermoplasmatota archaeon | reverse complement strand
TCATGCACGGTCTGCAGTTCCTCGTCGCTGTCCACGAGGTGGTACAGGAACGTCTCGTACACCATGCAGTGGTATGGGTCGGCACCCTTCTCCCGCTGCTCGGCAGCGGTCGGCAGGCCGCCGGTCTTGGCGGCGTTCAGCTTCTTCTGCGCCGCCTTCGGATCCTCCTTGAGGGCGATGTGCGTCTCGGGTTTCGAGGAACTCATCTTGCCGCCCGTGAGGCCACTCATGAACCGCTGGTACGTGGCAGCCGGCGGGAGGAACCCGAAGCCGCCGTGGCTCACTTCCACGACACTGAGGGCCTCATCGACGAGGCCCACGTCCCGCGGGCGTGCTGCCGGGATGTACAGGGCCCGGTACGCTTCGTTCTTGACGAAGTCCGCGAACCCGAGCTTCTTCGTGAGCCGCTTCTCCGCATCCTTCAGCATGCGGCCGACCTTGTCGTCGGGAACGGCTCCCTTCACGAAGATGCCGAGGACGTCGCCGAGCTTCTGGTCCTTCGTCCATTGCACGGAGTAGTACCGCGACGCGGCCGCCAGGTCGCGTGTCAGGCGGATGTGGGGGTCCTGGTCCACGCCGACGGGAACGACGGTGGGCCGGGGACCGCCGAACTTCTTCAGCTGGACATGAAGGATGTCGCCCACCTGGATGAGGGGGCAGAACACGTGGCCCACGTTGGTTTCGGGGCCGAAGCCGTAGATGGCTTCCATGGTGCGCCAGTTCACGTGCCTGCCGAGCTTCCACGCAAGGTCCTTCACGTCCTCGCGTTCGCTCTGGAAATAGATCTGCGTCTTCTCGGGGTCGA
The DNA here is from genome assembly GCA_041599855.1 of Thermoplasmatota archaeon. Classification (GTDB taxonomy): domain Archaea; phylum Thermoplasmatota; class SW-10-69-26; order JACQPN01; family JAJPHT01; genus JBFILE01. The sequence continues at coordinate 419 of JBFILE010000748.1, read as the reverse complement.
GGCCCATGGCGAAGTAGTTCTCGATGTACTCGGACATGGCGAGTTCGCGGCAGCGCTCAAGGCTGAGACCGCGGGTCGCGTACGCCTCGATGTCGGCGACGGCAATTGTCACGTCGGCGCCGAGTTTCTGGTAGTAGAGGACCTGGTCGAGGACGAGCTTGTGGCCGAGGTGCATGGGGCCGCTCGGCATGAGGCCCGTGAGGACGGCCCACGGTTCCTCGTGCTCGATGGCGCGGTACACGGAGTCGAAGCCGCGGTGTCCGAAGATGACGCCGCGGCGGATGAGTTTCGGCGCCTCCGGGAGCTTGTCCGCGAACGCGAAATCGTTGATGCCGAATTCGTCGCGGAGCCGCTGGTAGTCCGTCGACTGCTGGGAGGACCACGGGTCGATGCGCACGTTGGAACACCTGGGAGGCCTG
>JBFILE010000747.1:0-1229 GCA_041599855.1 Thermoplasmatota archaeon | reverse complement strand
GAGCGAGATCATACGGACACTCCAGAGGGAGGTGCGCAACGGGGCCCAAGAGAGAAGGGACCTTAGGCGCCAGATTGAGGAGAGTAAGAATGACGAGACGGAGAGGGATGCCCTGCTGGAGGCCAAGTGGCGGGACGAGCAGCCACCGCCGCGACGCCCCCAGCCACAGGTAGGCTTCGCGGCCATGATGAAGAGGGTCACAGGACGCAAGCCCTGCTTCGAGATACCAGCCGGGGACATGGCGTTCGCTGACTGGGAGGCGAGCAGACAGGCACTCATGCCCATCGCCGCCAAGATATACATGGCGTCCCGCCCCATAGGGCGCCTGCCCCCGGTGGAGAGGTGGGACAACGCCCTCGCCCGGGCGTGGAAGAGGGCCCTCACGGCGATGGCGAGGCCTCTGCAGTCCCTCCTGGACAGGTGGGAGGAGGGCGGCGCCCCGGCCGACCTGGTGAAGGCGGTATTACTGGTCATGAGCCTGCCCTCGATGGTGGTCGTACCGGAATCGTCGCTGAAGCCCCAGGACCCCTTCTTCAGGATGGAGTATGAGGGGGTCCTGACCGACATGCAGCTGGTAGAGGGAGCTGTGGCTCCGGACATGTCCGAGCGCCGGGCCCCGGGCTGGAAACCCCAGGGCGGAGGCGAGCGGGAGGGGGGGGACCTGGACGCGCGACGGGCCGCATCGATGATGAAGATGGGCAAGAACGCGACGGCTACCAAGATCCTCACCTCCTACGGGATGGCGCCCAGGACAAAGTCCTCTGCGGACGCGATAGTACGACTACACCCGGACCACGGTGAGCCGGTCGAGCCGCACCAACCACAGGGGGAGCAGGTGAAGGTGATGGTGAAAGACGCGATCGAACAGATTAGGTCGAGGGCGGGCCTGACCGGTACGGCACCCGGGGTGTACGGGTGGACGGATGACATGTGGAGGGGCGTCAGGCGCAGGGCCACCCAATCCCCCCATCCGGCCATGGCGGCGGTGGCACGGCTACAGGTCATCCTGGCCACCCAGGTGATGCCGGTGGCGGTGTCGTTCCTTATGACGGTAGCGGACATCTCGGCCATTAACAAGGTGCCGATGGCCGAGAATGCGGAGCGACTACGCCAGGGCGAGGACCTCAAACTGCGGCCAGCCAGCAACGGGAGTGCTGTGCTACGCGGTTCTCTCCGGCTGCTTACGGCCTCGGACAGCGGCAAGCGCGTGGCGAAGTCGATGCGCCCCT
>JBFILE010000746.1:0-1231 GCA_041599855.1 Thermoplasmatota archaeon | reverse complement strand
GCCGAGGCCCAGCGCAGCCGCGCCCCCATCCAGAAACTGGCGGACATGGTAGCGGGCTATTTCGTCCCGGCGGTGGTGGGGATTGCCGTCGCAACGGCTTTCGTGTGGGGGCTCGCCGGACCGGAGCCCCGGATGGCACACGCGCTGATCAACGCGGTCGCCGTCCTCATCATCGCCTGTCCCTGCGCCCTGGGCCTTGCTACCCCGATGTCGATCATGGTCGCCACGGGGAAGGGCGCGACGGCGGGGGTCCTGTTTAAGAACGCGGAAGCGATCGAGGTGATGCGCAAAGTCGATACGCTCGTGGTCGACAAGACCGGGACGCTCACGGAAGGGAAGCCGAAGCTGATCACGGTGGAGCCCGCGGACGGAATGGACGAGGCGGGTCTGGTACGTCTGGCGGCGGGCCTCGAGCGGGGAAGCGAACACCCGCTGGCGGCGGCCATCGTGGAGGGGGCGGGGGAGCGGGGGATCGATCCGCCCGCCGCCGAGTCGTTCGAGTCGGTGACCGGCAAAGGGGTCACGGGGAGGGTCGAGGGGAAATCCGTCGCTCTTGGCAACCGGGGTCTCATGGACCACATCGGCGTGGATCCCGGTGTCCTCGCGGACAGGGCGGAGTCGTTCCGAAAGGAAGGGCAGACGGTGATGTTCGTGGCGGTGGACGGCAGGCCCGCCGGCATCCTCGGGGTGGCCGACCCTATCAAGGAGACCACTCCGGAGGCGATCCGCGCGCTCCACGCGGACGGTATCCGGATCGTGATGCTCACCGGCGACAACCGCACCACCGCCGAGTCCGTGGCGAGGAAGCTCGGTCTCGACGACGTGGTTGCGGAGGTTCTCCCGGACCAGAAGGTCGATGCCGTGAAGCGTCTCCAGGAAAAGGGACGCGTCGTGGCGATGGCGGGCGACGGCATCAACGACGCGCCGGCGCTCGCGCAAGCCCAGGTGGGGATCGCCATGGGCACGGGGACGGACGTAGCCATGGAAAGCGCAGGAGTCACCCTGGTCAAGGGAGATCTCACGGGGATCGTCAGGGCCAGGCTCTTAAGCCGCGCCACGATGAGGAACATAAGGCAGAATCTGTTCTTCGCTTTTATCTACAATGCGCTCGGCGTTCCCGTGGCGGCCGGGGTGTTCTATCCGTTCTTCGGAATCCTGCTCAGTCCCATGATCGCCGCCGCGGCGATGAGTTTCAGTTCCGTGTCCGTCATCGGCAATGCGTTGAGGCTTC
>JBFILE010000745.1:0-1232 GCA_041599855.1 Thermoplasmatota archaeon | reverse complement strand
GCGTCCGTCGTCGTCGTGGGGCGGGCGGCGGGTGGGGATGGCAGGCGACGGGCATCCATCGTCGTCGTGGGGCGGGCGGCGGGCATCCGTCGTCCTCGGGCGGGCCGCAAGGTTTCCGTAGTCGTCCCGGCACAGGAACGGCGGGCGTCCGTCGTCATCGGGCGGGAGGCGGGCGTCCGTCGTCGTGGGGCGGGCATGTTGGCGCGCGTCGTCCGTCGTCGTCGCGGGTGGGCCGGTGTGCGTCCGTTCTCGTCGCCGTGGGCGCGCGGGGCAGGCATCTGTCGTCGCTGGATGCGCCTGTCCCCGGCACCGATGACCGGACCTGAACGTCCAAGGTCGCCCACGTGTCGCGCGAGGCCATGACGGACCGCGAATGGCGCGTTGGCGACAAGGTGGAGTGGGATCACGCCCAAGGGACCACGAGAGGCCACGTCGTCAAGGTGGCGACGGAAGACGGGTCGATCAAGGACTTCGAGTACCGGGCAAGTGACGAGGATCCCCGTTACATCGTGGAAAGCGACGAAACGGAGGCCCGCGCGGCCCACAAGGCAAGTGAACTCCGGACCCCCGGTGGGGAGGATGATGCAGGTGGCTGACGCGGAGAATGAGAAGCGGCAGGAAACCTTGGGGTTGTTCCAGGATGTCGTCAACATGGACCATGATGCCCTTGAGGAGTGGCTCGACACGGATGACAGCCGCAAGGTCGGGAGCAAGGCGGGCGGGCGCACGGAGAGCGTCGGCCACCGGAGTGGTCGCCGCATCGTCCGGCTCATGGAGAAGGACCGCGACGAGTACACGGACGCCGATTACAGGCACATGCGGAAGGTGGCGGGATACGTCCACCGGCATCTCGCGCAGCGGCCCGAAGGAGACGTGGAGGACACCGCGTGGCGCTACTCGCTCATGAACTGGGGCCATGACCCGCTGAAGGACTGAGGCAGGGTCGGCGGCATGCGTGCTGCGCAGATGGCGGTGCAGAGAGCCACTGCGCCGCATTCCGCCGCACTCCGAGCCCTCGTCACGACGTTCTCCGCCATGGCCGTTGGTGCCCTTGGCCTCTCCTCGTCCGAGCCCTCGTCACGACGTTCTCCGCCATGGCCGTTGGTGCCCTTGGGCTTCCCCTCGCGGGCGCCCGCTGGGTGCGGGCACCCCGCGAGGGACACGCAGGGGCTTATCGAGTTTCGAAGGCCTGGTTGCCCAATTCGCCGACCTTCTCGCCGAGGTACTCCATG
>JBFILE010000744.1:0-1236 GCA_041599855.1 Thermoplasmatota archaeon | reverse complement strand
CCCCCCCCCCCCCCCCCCCCGACCGGGACAGGAGAACCCCGATGAGCCGCACCAACCATCCGCGCCCGCCGCGCCGCTCGCTGCGCCGACACGCCACCGACGTCGCGTTCCACCTCGACAACGCGCTCCGCGCCATCAACCACGTCCACGGCCTCGCCCGCGACCCCCGCACGCGCGCGATCGCCGAAGGACTCCGCACCGAGCTCGTCACCGCCAAGAACACCAGCCAGGCCGTCATCCTCGCCGCCGGCCGCGAACAAGCCCGCCAGGAGAACCCCCGATGATCCCCGCGCCGCCACCATTCGAACGACTGCCGTGCCGGTACTGCGAGGACGGCTACATCGAGGACCCTGACGACGCGTCCGCCCCGTGGATCGAGTGCGAGTTCTGCAAAGGGACCGGTGATCGCTTCGGGCGCGGGCCGACGCTGCCTCACCCAACCGAGTGGCAGCCCCCGTTCACCTACGTTCCCAGCGGAGGTGGTTCGTGATGAGCCGTTACCGCGTCGGCTGCGCAGGCATGTTCGTGCTCGACACCCACTACGGCATGGACGACATGTGGGAGGCGATCGTTGCGACCGAGGAGGGACCTCCGGGCTGCGAGGTGTACGACACCGTGACCAAGGAGTGGATCGGCCCTAGCGGGCCCGAGGACGTCGAATACGCGCGCCTCCAGATCGCGAGCCGTGCGGCGCGTGGTTCGTGATGAGCGACGCCCACAAGGGGATGAGTAGTGACGAGGCACTGTTCCTGCGCGAGAACGCGCTGCGCCTGCGCCGCGTCGCCGACGACATGGACCAGCGCGCGCTCAACATCGAACGCGGGATGCACGACCGCGACGTGCTGCGCGGCGCGAGGATCGCGGAGGCCGCCGTCGCCGTGTTCGCCGACGGCGAGGAGTTGCACTACCGCGACATCCTGCGTCGAGTCGAGGCGAACACAGGCAAGCGCGTCTTCGGCCACAAGCCAGAGGCGACGCTGCTGACCGCACTCTCACGGGACCCGCGACTTTGCCCCAGCGGTGGTCGCAGCGGACGGTTCAGGCTCACCCCGACGAACGGTGGTTCGTGATGAGCCGTGACACCTGGACGATCTACGTGTGCAACGAGTGCCACCAGATGTCTTTGGATTGCGACTGCAAGTGCGGTTCGGACGGTGACTTCCCAGAGGTCAACGAGGTTCGTGTGGTGTCGGTGCAAGCCCTCCACGACTGGATCAGGGAGAACGAGGTTCGCAT
>JBFILE010000743.1:0-1248 GCA_041599855.1 Thermoplasmatota archaeon | reverse complement strand
GTGCGGGACGCCGGCGAATGCCGGGTAACGCGTATGATTTGAGTGTGACATCCGAGACGTCCCACACGTGCAGTTTTCTCGTTGCCTCTCGGCCCCGGTTCCAATCCAATCAGGTATTCGGGTCGGGCGTTTAGTGCCGTCAGACCTGAAAGGACGCCCTGCCAGCGCTCAAGGATGTCACCCCTTTCGCCCGGACAGGCTGCACCCTCCCGGCCGCCGCAAATGACTGAGCTCACGCCTCCCGTGCGACCGGAACCCAATCATCATAAGCGCGGATGACGGGGTGGGGATAAGTCCATTCAAGACACGTCATCCTGACGACGGTCAGGACCCAGTTTCAGACACGACAGAACTTGAAATAAGCGCCAATCTTCAATCCGCTACCGCCCTACGAACTGGACCCTGACCGTCGTCAGGGTGACGATGAGATGTAGCGTTGATGCTGGATAATGAGCGCTATTCCTCGCATCCCATTCCATCAATCCCGTGGGTGAAGAGGGGACACAGTATACTGTGTCCCCAAATCCCGAGCGTTTCTGGTGCCGGATAGGCGGGCTCCAACATCAACCCTCTCCCCCTCCTTTATCTTGAGGAAAAGCTGCCCCGAAGGGGGCGGAGCCGGGGGAGGCCTCGCATTGCCGTCTCCGGGCCGGCGCCTCTACCGGTCGACACCTCCCCCGCCCTTGCCGCTTGCGCTGCGTGGCGGCGCGTTAAATATTGCCGTTCCACTCTGTGAAAGCCCGTCCCATGCCTCTTGCCCGTCCGGTGTATCGGTTCAACTCCGCGCTGGTGCGCCTGCCATCCCGATCAGTGGTGAAGGGGCTGCGGGCCGGGGATGGGGGCGATCCGAGTGCCGACGGGGTGGCGGCCGAGCATGCGGCCTATGTCGCCGCGCTGGAGGCGGCCGGGCTGACGGTGACGGTCTTGCCGGCGCTCGAGGCCTTTCCCGATTCGGTGTTCGTCGAGGATCCGGCGCTGGTCTTCTGCGACGGCGCCATCCTGCTGCGGCCCGGCCATGCAGCGCGGCGCGGCGAGTCGGCGCATCTGGCGCCCGTCCTGCGGCGGCGCTTCGAGACGGTGCTGGAATTGTCGGGCACCGGCCATGCCGATGGCGGCGATATCCTGGTGACGCCGGATCAAGTCCTGATCGGCCTGTCGGCGCGGACCAATGCGGCCGGGGCCGGCGCCCTCGGAGCCTGCCTGACCAAGCTGGGCCTGGCCTCGAAAACCGTGGCAACGCCGCCCGGC
>JBFILE010000742.1:0-1263 GCA_041599855.1 Thermoplasmatota archaeon | reverse complement strand
GGCGGCCCCGTGTACGAGCGCCCCATGGAGGAATTCCGGGTGGCGCCCAGCGACACCCCGCCCGAGGAGCCGAAGGACGCCTCCGGAATCCTGCTGGCCATGTTGGCCCGGGAGAACCTCGCAAGCCGCGAGCCCGTGATCCGCCAGTACGACCACGAGGTCCGCGGCAACACGATCATCAAGCCCCTGCAGGGGAAGCTCGGCCACTTCACCCACGGCGACGCCGCGGTCCTGAAGCCCGTGCCGGAATCGTGGAAGGGCCTCGCGCTCACGTGCGACGTGAACCCGAACATCACGGACATCGACCCGTACCGCGGGTCCGTGTACGCCATGGAGGAAGCCATGCGGAACCTCGCTGCAACCGGCGCGCGCATGGACTCGGTGGCGGACAACCTGAACCTCCCGAACCCGCAGAAACCGAAGAGCATGGGCGCCATCGAAGCATGCGCGCAAGGCCTCGGCGACTCCGCGCGCACCCTCGGCATCCCGTTCTCGTCCGGGAATGTGAGCATGTACAACGAGAGCCCGACCACGCCCATCCCGTGCACGCCGAGCATTCTCGGTGTCGGCATCGTGGAGGACATCCGGAAGGCGCAGACGGTCGAGTTCAAGGAACCGGGTGCCACCCTATTCCACGTGGGCATCGTGACGAACGAGATGGGTGGAAGCGAGTACTACCGCGCAACAGGCGGCAAGAGCACCATCGTCCCGAGCGTGGATTGGCACCTCGCGAAGGAAACAGCGGAGGCGGTCATCACGGCGATCGAGAAGGGCCTCGTGCAGGCGAGCCATGACGTCTCCATGGGTGGCCTCGCGGTCGCCATCGCGGAGATGGCCATCGGCGGCGACCTCGGATGCGACCTCGACATCACCGCGCTCGGCGCCCTCCGCAGCGACGTGAAACTCTTCAGCGAGAGCGCGAGCCGGTACGTCCTCGAAGCCCGCGACCCCGCGGCCCTCGAAGCGCACTTCGCGGCCCACGGTGTTGCGCTCACGAAGCTCGGAACCACCGGGGGCGACCGCGTGAAGTTCTCGGACAATGGGAACATGGTCGTCGATGTACCTGTGGCCGATGCCGAACGAGAATTCCGCGAAGGCCTCGGGAGGCTTCTATAATGATCCGTTCGACCGATCGGGCCCCCCCCTCCGCGGGCGAAGCCCGCTCCGGCGGTAGGTTCGGCCGCTCGGGCGAAGGGGGCCTTGCCCCCTTCGCGCATCCCCCGCGCAAGGCGCCTGGGATATCCGGTGAGACTGCCGGGAGGG
>JBFILE010000741.1:0-1265 GCA_041599855.1 Thermoplasmatota archaeon | reverse complement strand
GAGGATGACGGACGGCGCCCGGCCGACCCTCGACGACCACGGCCGCGGGGCCACCCATCCACCCATCGTCACGCCGTGGAGCGCGGTGTGGCCGCCGTCTCCACGTCGCCGGAATGCAAGGAATTACCCTTATACGGTAAGGCGCCCTCCCGGCGTGTGCCCACGGCCCTCCGCCGAGGTGCAAGTTCGAGGAGACTCCATGCAGCCCGCGCAGATGTACGACAGCGCCGCCACGATGTTCAGTCCGGACGGCCGCATCTATCAGGTCGAGTACGCGCGTGAAGCCGTCAAACGCGGCACCACCGCCGTCGGCATCGTGTACGACGAAGGCATCCTTCTCCTCGTGGACAAGCGCGTGGGAAGCCGCCTCATCGAGCCCCTCTCCATCGAGAAGCTCTTCAAGATCGACAAACACATCGGCGCCGCCTCATCCGGCCTCGTCGCCGACGCCCGCTCCCTCGTGCGACGTGCCCGCGCCGACGCGCAGAACAACCGGTACGTGTACGACGAGCCCATTGAACTGAGCGTCCTCGTCAAGAGCCTGAGCGACACCATGCAGGCGTGCACCCAGAACGGCGGCATCCGCCCCTTCGGCACCGCCCTCCTCGTCGCCGGCATCGACGCCCTCGGCCCCCACCTCTACGAGACGGACCCGAGCGGCGCCCTCATCTCCTACCACGCGACCGCCATCGGCAGCGCGCGCCAAGGCGTCCTCGAGTACCTCGAGGAGCACTACACGAAGAACCTCAGCCTCGCAGACGCCGCCAAGATGGCATTCACGTCCCTCTCCCGCGCCGGCGAAGGCAGCGCCAACGAAAACACCGCACCCGACGTGGCAATCGTCACGAAGACCGACGGCTACCGCAAGCTCAGCCCGGACGAAGTCAAGCAGTGGCAGGAAAGCTACGGCTGAAGCCGTAGCTTTCCGATCCCTTCCGGCGTACGTGACTTTGCGGCCCGGCCTACGCGGGCATAGCCCGCTCCGGCCGTAAGGTCACGCCGCCGGGCGAGAGGGGCTGCCGCCCCTCTCGCGCTCACCCCGCCGTTTTGTCATCGTTTTCTGGTTTGGTGGGGGTTGCCGTCCCTCTCTTCGCGGGCGTCCCGCGAAGGTGCAGACGTGCGACTGGAGCGCAGCGCGGAAGGAGTGCGTCGGCAACGCGCTCTCCCCGCCGTTTGCTGTCGCCTCGGATTTGGCCTGGCGGGCTGCCCCCAGCACTCTTATCCGAGGCTCGCCTTCGCGGGGAGCAATGGCGGGCCGGGAGTCG
>JBFILE010000740.1:0-1266 GCA_041599855.1 Thermoplasmatota archaeon | reverse complement strand
GCTCGAGGAACTCAAGCGGTTGATCGAGGCGGGGGCGGTGCGACCATTCGTTGATCGGGTGTTTCCCATGGAGGAGGCAAGCGAGGCGCACAGGATTGTCGAAACCGAGCAGCGCATCGGGACCATCGTCATCGCCATGGATCGGGTCGAACGGATGGGGTCGTCGGATTGATTCCGTCCGTCCGCCACCCCTGACAACGGGCTGTCCTCCGGGACGAGTGCCCGGACGCCCGATCCGGTTGATGGCGGGCGGTGGGATGGCGAGGTTCGTTGGGGCCGATCACCCCCGCGCCACCCCCGATCCGTCCATTCCGTCGATCGTAACCTCGTGATCAGGCGTCGATGGCCATGGCTGCGCCCGCTGGTTCGTCGCCCGTCACCTTCGCGCGGCATCCTGCGGATTGCCAAGTTCCACGTTCAACCGCAAGGCCTCCCGGCACAGGGCTGTGACAGTTTCCGCGCCGGGTCCAGGCGGACCCGTGATGATCAACTTGGCCATCTCGCATTTGCCACCCGGCTTCAACCCGGGCTCGATGTCACGCAACCGTTGGCCACGCCAGAATCCGAACTGGACGCCATCGTCATGGGCGCGAATCAACAGCGCCGGTCCGTTGACTTCGTAAACGAGGTGTCCCCACTTGACCCGCTCTTCGAACCCGCCCGTCGCCAGTACCAACGACATCAAGCGGCCGACGACTTCGGCCTGCCAGCCGGATAGGCCGGATGCATATGCGTCCGGGTCGGCTGAAGGAAGTGCGCGCTTCATGGGAATGCAACGAGCATCGCCGCAAAAAACCGACCGGATGGCGGGCGCCGTCATTCCATGCAGTTCCCACCCTCAGCTTCAAGCAACAGGCGCCTCGTTGAATCCCCCGTGTCCCACCATTTCCCGTACCGCTTCGACGACCGCTGGAAGCCGCTCTTCGCCGCATTGGGCGTCCGCAGGACGGATGGCGTGACGGTGACGGAATCCGAGTTGATTGCCACATACGGCCGTTTCAGGGTGAAGACGCCGCTCGACAACATCGACCGTACCGAGATCACGGGTCCTCATCGATGGTACACGGCGGTGGGATTGCGGCTGAGTTTCACGGATGATGGCGCGACGTTCGGCACGAATCACGAGAAGGGCTTGAGCATCACATTCAGGCGGAAGGTTCCCAGGGTCGTGGGCTTCAGGGACCATTCCGTCCTCTGGGTGAGTGTTGCCGACTGCGAGGGTCTGGCGGCCGCGATCGGGAAGTAGGGCGCGCCCAGGACTCCGGT
>JBFILE010000739.1:0-1271 GCA_041599855.1 Thermoplasmatota archaeon | reverse complement strand
CTCAGGGGGAGCGCGTCCCGCCGCCGTCCATGGCTCCGGCGAAACATCCGGTCGATCGTCGGGCCGTCCGGCTGAGGGGATTCCAACGAAGCATCCATGCATCCGGACGGCTTGACGCCTTCCATGACCACCCTCACGCCCGACCGCGTTCCGGAAGGCTGGGATTCGGCATCGGAGTGGTATGACCGGATCATTGCGCCGAACACCGCCCGCTACGCCGAGGATGCCCTTCGCATCGCGTCACCGCAGCCGGACGAACGGGTGCTCGACGTTGCCGCCGGCACCGGGGCCTTCGCCCTCTTGGCTGCGAAACAGCGGGCGCAGGTGGTGGCCACCGATTTTGCGCCCCTCATGATCCGCCGCCTCGAAGCCAAAGCGGCAGGCATGGGATTGACCGGTATCGAAACCCGCGTGATGGATGGCCAGAACCTCGATCTTCCCGATGCCTCGTTCGATGTTGCGGCGTCCGTGTTCGGGCTGATCTTCTTCCCGGACCGTGTCAAGGGCCTCCGGGAGATGCACCGCGTCCTCCGCCCCGGCGGCCGCGCCGTCCTCGCCACATGGAGCGCTCCGCCGCGCGTTCGCGTCGTCAGCATCGTGGCAGATGCCGTCCGGGAAGCCCTGCCGCACGTGCCGCCTCCCAAGGAACCTCCGGCGATCTTCAGTCATGCGGACCCGAAACGCATCGAGGGCGAAGCGTTGGAGGCGGGGTTCAAAACCGTGGACATCACGACCGTGACGCACACGTGGGTCCTGCCGACGCCCGAGAGCGTATGGACGGATCTGGCGCCGACCTCCCCCGTGTTCAAGACATTGCTCGAAGGCCTCGACGATCGGTCCCGTTCCCTCGTCCGCGACGCGGTGATTGCCCACGCCACGCGGGCGGTGCGGGGCGGTCGGGTGGAATTGCCGAGCGAAGCGCACATCGTGCGGCTCGGAAAGTGAGTGTGGCCGGCGCTGATGGCGGCGCGGCCTGCGGTGGGGGGGGCGCTCCCGCCCGCCGGCGCGCGACCGGTCCGCCCGACGGTCCGGGGCTCGCCGCGGCGATCCCGCCGTCCGGGCGCGGCGGAATATTGCGCGGTTTCGGCGATCTCCGCATCGTGCGCCTTCTGCGACCCGCCACGTCATGCATGCTGCGGGCGCGGCCCGTCCGAGATCCATGATGCGGGCCGTGAGTGGGCACCGCCAGCTCACGTGACAAGTCGTTCGATGGACGCCATCTCCTCCTTGGAGAGTTCCATGTCCCCCACGGCGAGGTCCTGCGCCATGTG
>JBFILE010000738.1:0-1280 GCA_041599855.1 Thermoplasmatota archaeon | reverse complement strand
TGCGGCCCAGTTGCGGATCTCGCGGGCCTGGTCCTCGACGCTGCGGAACGACTCTCCGGAGCGTCCGCCGACGAAGCTGACGCGCACGTATCCGGCCCACGGTTTCACGGTCCGGCACCCTACCGGGTAAACGATCCTCGTAGTGCCAGGGGTTGCGTTAGCCCGGTATGCGGATCGGGCCGCTTTGACGGCTCCTGCTGCCGGCGCGTGGTCTATGGCGGGGACAGCACAGTTACTCGCCGCACGGTCGGAATGTGCCTGCTATCGCGGGCGTTCCGTTGCGTGCGGGACGTTGGCGTGGGCGGCGCGTGGGCGGTCCGATGAGAACTCCGCTCACGTACTACGGCGGTAAGCAGGCGCTTGCCCGTCAGATCGTGCCGTTGATGCCCGCGCACCGTGTCTACCTTGAGCCCTTCGCGGGCGGTGCGGCGATGCTGTTCGCCAAGCCCAGGTGTGAGCGCGAGACGCTGAACGACGCGGACGGGACGATCATGCGGTTCTGGCGTGCCTTGCGTGACCGCCCCGAGGAGTTGGCTGAGGCGGTTGCCGCTACCCCGTACGGACGACAGGAGTGGCGCGACTCCCGCGACGAGGACACCGACTGCGACGTCGAAGCGGCCCGCCGTCTGCTCGTGAACGTCGATCAGTCGTTCTCGCGGTCGCGTCGTTCGTGGTCGGTTCCGTGTGTCGGTGACGGGCGGGGGCGCTGGCAGCCGGGGTCGTGGGAGAACCTGCCGCCGAAGCTGCTAGCGGCCGCGACGCGGTTGCAGGGCGTGGCGTTGGAGCACGGGGATGCGTGCGACATGATCCCGCGTTGGGATCGCGCGGATGCTGTGATCTACGTGGACCCTCCGTACGTGGGCCCGTTGCGGTTGAGCGCGCGGCACGGGTACAACGTGGACGCCGGCGAGGATCTGTGGCCCCGGCTTTGCGACGCCCTGTCGAACGTGGAGCAGGCCTCCGTGATCTTGTCGGGGTATCCGTGCGAGGAAGCGGACGCGCTCGGCTGGCGGCGTGTTCCGCTGAACGCCAAGCGCACGGTGCAGTCTCGTGATGGCGGGTCGTTGCCTGCCGCCCCCGAGGTCGTGTGGCTGTCGCCCGCGGTGCCCGAGGTTGTGCCGTCGCTGCTCGACGTGGATGTGGCGGCGTGATGTGTGTGCAGCGAACCACCAACGCCTGCGGTCATATGGGCGGTCCCGAACCAAAAACGAAGGAGTCAACGTGAGAAAGATCCCGACCCTGTACGTCCGCGACGAGCAGGACCGAAAGCACGTAATCGT
>JBFILE010000737.1:0-1281 GCA_041599855.1 Thermoplasmatota archaeon | reverse complement strand
CGCCCGCCCACGAGGATCCGGCACTCCGGGCGCCGCCGGGGAGGCGGGTCGCCGTGCCAGTTCATCTGGTGCAAGGGCTACCAGTACATCAACGACGGCAAGTTCCACCTCATGATCGAGAACGTCATGAAGTTGGCGCGTTGGCGCACGGTCGGGCCGCTCAAGACCGCTGGATTCCCGCAACGTGCGGGGTTCTCCGCCGCATGTTCCGTCCGATGACTAGTCAAGGATGCGTGACACACGCCGCTACCAGCGCCGCGTCACCCCTCATCCGACCTTTCCTGCGCCCGCTGCCGTCCGACAGCGGGCCTACCGTCGTTGGTGATCCGCCCCGATCGCAGGGCGGTTAGCAGAAGGAGGTGGGTCCAATGGACCCGCTAGAGATTGGCCCCGAGAGGGGCATGAAGGTTACGTTGATGCTTGCGGACGCGGCGCAGGTCGCGGACGGGAAGCTCAACGTCCTGGGTGGGGGATGGTGCGTGACGGGGCCGACCCCCATCCCGTTCGCCCTCGCCGGGATCATCGAGGTCCCCTGGGGGCAGACGAACCGCAACCACGTGTTCCGGTTTGAGCTGATCGACCTGGACGGGAACCCGGTGGTCGTTCAGGGTCCGGAGGGCACCGCACCCATCGTGATCGAGGGCGGCTTTGAGGTTGGGCGCCCGCCGGGCGTTCGCTCGGGCTCGTACCAGCCGATCCCGTTCGCGCTGAACAGCGGCCCGATCCCGCTCCCGCCGAACAGCCACTTTGAGTGGCGGTTCAGCATCGACGGGGAGACGCAGGAGGACTGGCGGCTCGCGTTCAGCACGCGGCCGGATGCCCAGTCCATGGCGGCGTAGTTCGCTACTCCCGAACTAGCCGCAGGTGAGGGCGCTTCGCGTCCTCGACAGGAGCGGCGGCGGGGACCGTGATGTTCAGGGCGTTTGCAGACGCCCCGCGGTTCTCGCCGTTCGCCGTCGCAACGTAGGCGATGCCCGAGACACTGGTGATGCTGATCCGGGGTGTCATCGCGTCCGCCATTCGACCTCTCGGACCCTACCCCTTCCCGACCACGGAAGGGGTCACCATGCCGGCCGTCAGGACGGTCGTCCCCGGCGGCGCACCTACCGTCCGTCGATCCCCGGTCGCGGGCGGGTTTCGGCGGTCCGTCCCGGTCGGCGCCGGGCGCCGCATTTTCCCCGCCTATCGGACACTTTCCCACCGTTTCCAGCGGGTTCGCCGATTCCCCCGGAGCCCGCTACGGAACCGAAGGTCAAAGGTTCGAATCCTTTCGGGCGCGCT
>JBFILE010000736.1:0-1285 GCA_041599855.1 Thermoplasmatota archaeon | reverse complement strand
GGACAATCTTCTTCGCACGCGCCGCCCCCGCGTCACCCATGAATCGAATTCCTGCCGAGGTTCGCTTGTCCTTCGTCCGAAGCCCGGCACGGCGCCGCTTGCTGATCACGCTCGCATCGCTCGGAGAAGCTTTCGCCGGCCAGTTGGCGCGGCAGGCCGGTGTCAGTCGCAGCCGGATCCGGGCCATGATGGTAGGCGGGAGTCCCGATTACCGCGCGGACCTGGGCTTGGTGAGGTTGGGTTTCGTGGCTATCGAGGATTCGCCGCATGGTCGAAAATACGTGATCACGACGCGAGGGGCGAGGCACGCGCGCCGGCTGACGACACGATGGCGCAATCTTTCGCGAAAACGCATTGAACTCGAGGGCGTGGTCCCGAGCGATCCGATAGCGGCGGATTCGAACAGAGGTTTGCGAACCTCTTGATATACTTCCGGAGCCACGGATAGCTTGGCAACACATTCCGGGGCTCTCCTCTCCAGCTTGGTGCGGCAACACCGATCTTTCGTTTCCTGGGGACCCCGACCCTTTTCCCCCCCAGCCACGGCACCCTGGGCGCCCGGCGTGTCACAACCTTTAACATCCCGCGTTCCGTGCTAACCTTTGTCAGGGCTCGCTGCCACGGCCCCTGACGCCTCAAAAACCCCAAGAAACCAGGTGTTGCCCACCGTGTCAAACGAACAAGCTGGAGAAGAAGCCCTGCCCGTGAACGCCACCATGTTCCCCGCCGCCGCAAACCTCGCCCGCGGCCAGAACTGGTACTTCGCCATCATGGTGCAGAACGCCGCCAGCCGATGGGGCCACGCCTGAACCAGACTACCAGTGACCAGCGCGCGGAACACGGTGGCGAGTCCCTTCGTCAACTCCTCACACACCGTTCCTCCAAGCATCCCACGCCCCCGTGACCGCGCGCTTCACACTCCTTTTACACTCATCCGCAAGAGGCCTCCGAAACCCTTCGGTATCCCTCCCTGTCTCCCATCCCGGAGGCCTCTTGCACCATGCGATCCCGATCAGCGACGGCGCTCGATGAGGTGGCGTGTGGAGCTCGAGATGGTGGCATCCGGAACTGCCATCCGAACGGGTGTGCCCTCACCCGTTCTCCAATCGCGAAACGGGTGTGCGCACACCCGTCCCCCGGCACGTTCCCGACTTCACGTGACCTCCGGACAATCTTCTTCGCACGCGCCGCCCCCGCGTCACCCATGAATCGAATTCCTGCCGAGGTTCGCTTGTCCTTCGTCCGAAGCCCGGCACGGCGCCGCTTGCTGATCACGCTCGCATCG
>JBFILE010000735.1:0-1289 GCA_041599855.1 Thermoplasmatota archaeon | reverse complement strand
GCCGGCCTCGGCCCCCGCGACTTCGCCCGCGTGACCGCGACCCTCTCCGAAGCGGACGCATCCGTCGGCATGGTGTACGTCATGCACGTGTTGGGTGCGGCATGCATCGCCAAGTCACCCCACGCGTCCGAGATGGAGCCCGTCCTGCGTGAGATTGCGGCAGGCCGCCACCTGACGACACTCGCCTTCAGTGAACGCGGAAGCCGCAGCCACTTCTGGGCCCCGGTGTCCCGTGCCACGCGCACC
Source organism: Thermoplasmatota archaeon (assembly GCA_041599855.1). Classification (GTDB taxonomy): domain Archaea; phylum Thermoplasmatota; class SW-10-69-26; order JACQPN01; family JAJPHT01; genus JBFILE01. The sequence continues at coordinate 1,043 of JBFILE010000735.1, read as the reverse complement.
GGAGCTGCCGGCGGCGGCGGTGTCGTTCTCAACGCCGAGAAATCGTTCGTCACGAGCGCCGGAAAAGCCGACAGCTACGTGGTCACGACCCTCTCGCCCGACGGCGCAGGCCCCACAGACACGACCCTCTACATGGTCCCCGCAGACGCTGCCGGGATCACGGTCGCAGGCGAATGGACCGGCATGGGCCTCCGCGGCAACGCATCAGCGCCCATGACCTTCACGAACGTCGCCGTGGCGGATGCGAACCGCCTCACCCCCGACGGCGCCGGCTTCCAGGCGAAGCTCGAAACCGTCCTCCCCCTCTTCAGCCTCGGATCCGCCGCCGTGTCCCTCGGCATTGCGCGGGCCGCCGTGAACGCGACCGCCGCCCACCTCAAGACCGCGCGCCTCGAGCACATGGACCAGACCCTCGGGGAAGCCCTCCCGAACCTCCGCGCGAAACTCGCTGCCATGCAGGTGCGCACAAGCGGCCTCGAAGCCCAGATCAACATGCTCGTGGACAGCCTCGAAGCCCCGAGCGATGTGACGGTCCTCCGCGTCCTTGAGACCAAGGCCGCGGCGAATGAGGTTGCCATCGAGGTCACGGCGGCAGCCATGCGCGTATGCGGCGGCGCAGCGTACTCGAAGCAGACGTCCGTGGATCGCCACTTCCGCGACGCCCACGCGGGCGCCGTCATGGCCCCCACCGTGGATCAACTGCACGACTTCATCGGGAAAGCCCTCGTTGGTCTGCCCCTGTTCTGAGGCCCTCCCATGACCAACAAGGCTACCATTGTCGTCGGCGCCGTCGCCTACGACGCGAAAGTCGTCCCCATATGGGAAGGCATGCGCACGTACTTCCGCGACGAAGCGAAACTCGACGTGGAAATCGTCCTCTTCCTCAACTACGGGGAACAGGTGCGCGCCCTCCTCCAGGGGCGCATCGACATCGCGTGGAACACGAACGTCGCGTACCTCCAAAGCGAGATGGCGACCGCGGCGGACGCGTGCCGCCCCCTCGCCATGCGCGACACGGACGTGGGATGGACCTCGGAGATCAT
>JBFILE010000734.1:0-1291 GCA_041599855.1 Thermoplasmatota archaeon | reverse complement strand
CCGGTACCCGGAAACGAGCCCCGAATCGGCCCTTGCAAAAGGTGCCCGCCTCGCCATCCTACCGAGCGAGCCGTGGGTGTTCAAGGAACCCGATGCGGCCGAACTCCGGGAACGCGGGTACGCGGACGCTGTGCTCCTCGACGGGGAATCGCTCACGTGGTACGGGAGTCGGACGCCCGACGGAGTGCGTCATGTGGCGGCCGTCGTGGACGGGGCGCGGCAACGCCTCATGGTGTGATGGCGGGTAGCCGTCGCAGCGAAGCGGCGGGGGCGAATGGAAGCGCGCCGAGCCGCGTCTCCGCATGTGGCCATCAACCCGGATGCGCAATCGCGTCGCAACGGATGATGTCGACCCGCCGCTCCACGCCGGCATCCCAGCCCTACTCCACCTTCTTCCCGTACCACTCGCTGATGGCGCGGCCGATCGCGTGCGGGTGATCCTCCTGCAGGAAATGGAGTCCCTCCCCGAGATGCACGTCCTGGGTATTCGGGAAATGCGCCAGGATCCATTCGGCGTCGTCCTCCTTGATGGCGATGCCCGGGTCCGCCCGGAGCATGAGCTTCGGGATGGGCGTTTCCTGCAGCCACCGGGAATACCCCTCGAAGATGTCGAACATCGCCTTCGGCTTCCCGTCGAACGGGATCATCTGGGGCCATCGCCGCAGCGGCTTCCGGCTCCCGACCGTCGGGTACGGGGCCTTGTAGTGGGCGAGTTCCTCCTTCGTCAGCTTCCGCACCACCATGTCCGGCAGGAGCTTGTTGAGCATGAGGTTCGCGACCGAGGCCATGAGCCAGCCCGAGACCGGTGCCCGCATCATCATGAGGGGAATGCGGACGTTGAGGGGGGCGAAGCTCGGGGAGAGGGGCCGGAAGACCGCCTCCATGAATGCGATGGCCTTCACATTCCCCGGGTTCCGGTGGGCGTAATGGAATCCCAGCCCCGAGCCCCAGTCGTGGAGCACGAGGGTGACGTTCTTCAATCCCAGCTTCCGGATGAAGGCGTCAAGGTAGCGGGCGTGGTCGGCGAAGCTGTAGTCGATGTCCGGCTTGCCGGACTTGCCCATCCCGATGAGGTCGACCGCGATGCAGCGGCCCTGGGACCGCACGTGCGGGATCACGTTCCGCCACAGGTAGCTGGACGTGGGGTTGCCGTGGAGGAACAGGATGGGGTCGCCTTCGCCCTCGTCGATGTAATGCATCCGGCTGCCGTCCACGTCCACGAAGTGGGATGTGAAGGGAAACCCGGGGGAGATCGTTTCCTTCGCGCGGGATGCGGCGGATGTGGTGGGGG
>JBFILE010000733.1:0-1298 GCA_041599855.1 Thermoplasmatota archaeon | reverse complement strand
TGGGCATTCACCGGGGACCGCGCGTTCTCGATCGGCTACTTCTACCTCGCCCTGGTCGCCGTCATCCTGATCATCGGCGGCCTCGCCGCCGCCGCGTACGGCCGCGCCATCGCACCCCTTGCCAAGCGCGGGCGACCGAAGGCGAAGACGGCCGCACCCGTTGTCGCGCCGGCCAAGCCCGAACCCGAGGCGGCCCGCAAGCCCCTGCGCGAACGCATCCCGCTCCTCCGCCGGAAGCGCGCCGCCGACGCCGACAAGCCTGCCGAGGATTCCGTATCCCAACCACCCGCCGACGAGCCCGCGCCCGCCGATGAGCCCGCGGAGCCCGAGCCTGGAACCGGGGAATCCCCGAAGCGTCGCCCCGGATTCACCGCGCGGCTACGCGGCCTGATCCCTGTCCGCGGAAAGGCGACCCCGGACAACGACCCGGAACCCGCCCGCGGCGCGCCCACCATGCGGTGCCCCATCTGTTCCACGAAATTCCCCCTCCCGGACGCCTCGTCCGAAGTCCTCGAATGCCCCGTTTGCGGCCTCCGCGGCAAGAACCCGGCCGCGGTCCCCCGCGACGCACCGTGGGGTGGCGTGCCGGAACCTGGTGGCGGGGATGACGCGGAAACCTCCGATTCCAGCGCCGCCGCCGACGACGCCGAACGCCCATCCATGGATGCCGTGGATTCGACCGATGCGCCGGCGGCCCACTCCGATGACCGCATGGTCGCGGTCGCCGCGCCTGGAGACGAGCCTGACTTGCGGGATCCTGACGAAGGCGAGATGGACGCCCCCGGGGCCTTGCAGGCCGAGGTCCCCCAGTCCGCGGACGACCTGGACGACGATGCATCCACCGCAGCGTTGGACGACATGGCGCCGGCGCCCTTGCCGGAGGCCGAACCCGAATCCAAACCCGAGGCTCCGGCGGCAGGGGCTCACGTATCCCGACCCGTCCGGACGATCCTGCGCATGCGCTGCCCCTCGTGCAGTCACCGGTTCGAGGTCGAGCGCGACGGCAGCGGCGCCATGGAATGCCCGTCATGCGGGCTTCGCGGCCGCATCCCGGCGCCGTGAGCCGGACCGCGCGATCTGCGGGGGTTTCTTGGTGGGTGGCCGGGCGATCTGCACGGTGATCGGATAACGGATGGGCCGGTCGACCGATCATCGCCCCACCTCAGGACCCGCAGCGTGGGGCCCTGACCCGGTCGGCGATCACGGACGATGCCCGCCCGCTCCGCGTCGACGCCCACCCGCCCCACAACGCCCACCTGCCGGCCCGTCCAAGCCCGCTCTTTCTCCGCGCCCGCTGT
>JBFILE010000732.1:0-1303 GCA_041599855.1 Thermoplasmatota archaeon | reverse complement strand
GTGAGGACCAAACGGGCAACGTCCCTGTGCGCAGTCGACCCATGCACCGCAGATCACGCGTTTCGCATTCGAGCGAAGCCTCCGGCTCAACCGTTCGCAAAAAAAAAGAAAAGGAGCGGGGCGCCGCGTCCACGGCGCCCGCCCACTGTTCGCACGTTCCTACTGGTTGCGGCGTCCGCGGCGTCCCCGCACGAGGAGGGCCGCCAGTCCGACCACCCCGAGCACAAGGAGCGCTCCCGGTGCCGGAGTGTCCGCGCCGTCGCCGGAGGGCTCGGCGGCACGTCCACCCTTGGTTTCCATGCTGCCTTCGTACACGTTGACACGCCCGCCTTTCCCGACGGAGATGACCTTGACGTCATGCTCTCCATCGGTCAGGAGGCCGGTATCCACCAGAATCCGCCACGGGGCTTGGGTGGCGCTGCCCACGTTCTCGCCGTCGATGAAGACGTTCACGCGGGTGAGCGTACTGCCTTCCTTGGGCACGACCTCGATGGTGACGATTCCTTCCTGGACACCGGTCGGGATCGTCACGGTGACTTCCGGCGGCGGCGGGAGGCGGTTGTCCTTCGCCACGATGACGAGCCGGGTGAGTTCGGCGACGTCAGCTTCGAAGGTCAGCGTGTTGGCGTCGCTCGCGACTTCGCGGACACCCGCCACCGCCCACCCGTTTCCGGTCCAGCGCGCCAGGCGCACATGGCTCGATTCCAGTTCGGCGGCGTCGAGCCAGGCGCGGTCCACGGTGAACGCGACGGTGAGGCCGTCGAGTCCGTCCGCGGGCACGGTGGCGCCTTCGCTTGCGAGGCGCAGGGAGAGCACTCCGGCCACTTCACCGGGGGGCGGTGCGATGCCCGGGATGGGCGCGGCGTCGGCCACGTCCAGGGGCACGAGGTCGAGGGCCACGTCCTTCAGCGCAAGCGTGGGCGTGAACCGGAGGGCCTTGAAGGCTCCCGCGCTCGCCGGGAGCGCAGTGTCCTGCGTGGCGCCACCGTCAAGGTCGCCGATGGCGATGCGGCTGGATGCCGCCTCGGCCAAGAGGGCCTGGGTCTCGGCGGCGCCTTCGGCGAGAACAACCTTGAGGGTCTTCTTCGACGTGTAGGCGTTGTCGTCCGCGTCCCGGAGCGTCATCGTCACCGTGTAGGAGCCGGGGGCGGCGTACACGTGGGCGACGTCGCGGCCGCTCGCGGCGGAGGCGTCCCCGAAGTCCCATTCCACGATGGCGGCGTCCTCGGAGAGGTCGGCCGCGCTGAAGCGAAGGAGGGATCCGGCCGTGGCGTCCGCGGGGAGGTCGAAGCTGCCGGAGGGC
>JBFILE010000731.1:0-1308 GCA_041599855.1 Thermoplasmatota archaeon | reverse complement strand
TCCATTCCTATTACGTGGAGCCGGAGGATCCCTTAGCCGTCGCCGGCAAAACGTCGTACGGCGTCGCGTTCGCCGCTGCCGTGGGGAAGGGAAACATGGCTGCGGTGCAGTTCCACCCCGAGACGAGCCAGGGGGCCGGACTCGCCGTCCTGTCCAACTTCGGCGGTCTCTGCCGCGCGGCAGGGACCCCGTCCCGGGCCCCGGGCCGCTGAGACGGGAGGGATGCGATGGCATTCCAGGTAATTCCCGCGATCGACATCCAGGCGGGGAAGGCGGTCCGGCTGCGCCAGGGACGACAGGAGGACTCCACGGTGTTTTCCGACTCCCCGGTGGAGGTGGCGCGGGGATTCGCGCGCATGGGGGCTACGAGGTTGCACGTCATCGATCTCGACGGCGCGTTCGCCGGCAGGCCGTTGAACGAAGGGATCATCCATCGTATCGTGTCCGCGGTGGACATCCCGGTCCAGGTGGGGGGGGGAGTACGCAACTTCGGTATCGCCGCCCGGTATCTCGGGTCGGGCGTTTCGAGGATCATACTGGGCACCTCGATCGTTCGGAATCCGGAGGAAGTGCTGCGGATCACGAAAGCATACCCCGGGAAGGTGGCCGCCGGGATCGATGCCAAGGAAGGATTCGTCGCCATACGGGGATGGGTGGAGGTCACGGGAGTCACGGCCGTCGACCTCGCACGCCAGATGGAGAAGACCGGGATCTCCTGTTTCGTCTACACGGACATCTCCCGGGACGGCATGATGGCGGGGCCCAACTTCCGGAGCATCCGCGAATTCGCCAGGGGCCTCTCGTCCCCCGTCATCGCTTCCGGCGGCGTCAGCACGGTCGTGGACCTGACGACGCTCGCGGGGATGGAAGGCGACGGTGTGTGCGGCGTGGTGATCGGACGCGCGATCTACGACGGATCCCTTCCGCTTGTCGAAGCGCTGAAGCTGGAAAGGCAGTAAGGTCTCGGAATGCTCGCCAAGAGGATCATACCGTGCCTGGATGTCAAGGACGGACGCGTGGTCAAGGGCGTCCGGTTCATCTCTCTGCGGGATGCGGGCGATCCGGTGGAGATCGCCCGCAGGTACGACGACGAGGAGGCCGACGAGCTTACCTTTCTCGATATCACCGCTTCCCACGAGAGGCGCGACATCCTCATCGACGTGGTGCGCCGCACCGCCGAACAGGTGTTTATGCCGCTGACGGTCGGCGGGGGCGTCCGGGTGCTCGACGACATCCGGAACCTGCTTTCCGCGGGCGCGGACAAGGTTTCGATCAACACGGCCGCGGTGGCCGATCCCGAATTCGTGA
>JBFILE010000730.1:0-1311 GCA_041599855.1 Thermoplasmatota archaeon | reverse complement strand
GTTTCCCGGCGGCACAAGGTGGCGTCGTGACGTCGTGCGAAATGGCCGGGTTCGTCACGTCGGTATGCGATAATCAGGGGGCAAAAAGCGAGGCCCCGGTAAGCGCTGGTAACGCCCCGGGACCTCTGACCCGCCCATCGGCTAAGACGAAGGGAGGGCTTCGGCGATGATGGTATCCCCGGACCCTGACAGCAAGACCCCCCGCCGCATCCTCATCACCGGATCACGCGACTGGGTGGACGAGAAGGCCATCGACGACGCTCTGCGCGCAGCCTTCTATGAGTACGGCGTCGCCACCCTGGTCTCTGGGGGCTGCCCCACCGGGGCGGATGCAATCGCAGAGCGCATCTGGGAGGCCCACGCCTTTCCGGTCGAGCGGCACCCTGCGGACTGGGACGCGCACGGCAAGGCGGCCGGACCGCGCCGCAATCAGGAGATGGTCGACCTGGGCGCCGACATCTGCATTGCCTTCCCGCTGCCCGACTCGCGCGGCACCGTCGACTGCGCCAAGAAGGCCAAGGCTGCGGGCATCCGAGTTCATCCGGTAGGGCCGCACGCCGACATCCTGCGTGAGCTCGGTGACGACCGATGACCTGGTTCAAGGTCGACGACGGCTTCTGGGGACACCCCAAGCAGACCGCCCTCCCGCCCGGCCCCGTCGCCCTCTGGGTGCGCGCCGGGTCATGGTCCGGTAGCCAGCTCACCGACGGCTTCGTGCCCGCCCACATGGTGACGATGCTCGCCGCGAAGAAGCGCGACGCGGACCACCTCGTTGCCGCTGGCTTGTGGGAAGAGGTCGACGGCGGCTACCAGTTCCACGACTGGGCCAAGTGGCAGCCGACCCGCGACGAGGTCGAGAAGAAGCGTGCCGACGACGCCGACCGCAAGGCCGAGTGGCGTCGGAAGAAGGCAGAGCAGAAGGCAGCCGAAGAGGCGGCCGAGGCTGAGATGTCACAGCGTGACTCCGACCGGACGGACGCTGTGACTCCGAGCGGAGTCCGCGCGGAGTCCGCTCTACCCGACCCGACCCGACCCGACCCGACCCGTTCTTCTCCTACGGAGAAGAACCATGGTGGAACTACAAGGGGGGGATCTCACGTAAGTAGCGGGCCCGGCACGACACCCCCCCTCTACTCGGATCGGTGCAGCCGCCACGGCAACGACCCGGCCCCCGGCAACTGCGGCCACTGCAAGGACGTGCGGGTCGCCAACGCCGCGAAGGGCGAGCAGCTCCCCGACTACCGGATGCGCGTCATCAAGCCCCTGTGCGGCGAGTGCGACGAGCGGTGGATCGACACCCCCAGTGGCCTC
>JBFILE010000729.1:0-1315 GCA_041599855.1 Thermoplasmatota archaeon | reverse complement strand
GCCCTCGCGCGCCTTCCCGGCGTCGTCGTCTATGTGACCCAGGACCTGCGCTTCCTGCGGCCGGTTCGGCCCGGGGAAACCGTCACCGCCCACGCCATCGTGACCGAGCGTGCGGAAGGGAAGCGCAAGTGCCGCCTCGACACCTTCTGCGAGCGGGACGGGGAACGCGTTCTTGAAGGCGAAGCCGTCGTGCTACTACTGGACGAGCCGCCGATGCGCGAGAGTGGCTCCCGGGTCTGAGTGGGCGGGGTCGGTTCGCATGCAGCCGGCCACCGGGCCGCGTCCGATGGCCCTGTTCTCCAAGTGGCGGGGCTTCCTGTCCGGGGGCCCCGAACCGACGGCCCGGATCGCCGCGCCCGCACACCCGCCGGCCGGCCGGTTCGTTCGCGCCAAGACAAATCCCGGCCTGCCGATTCACCGGCATCGCGACCTCACGCGCCCGTCCGGCCTGCGACTACGCCGGTCGACCGCTCCGCAACCACGCCCTACGGCGCCCACGCGCCCGCCCCACGACGACGGCCAACGCCCGAGCCCGATCGCTCCCGAGGCCATCCGTCCGGATCCGCGCACCGCCGCGACCCGGGTTCGTAGCAGAAATCTTGAACCATGGTTCCCGGATTCTCGCGCCTTCGACGGGAGCGATCACCATGACGCACACTGAAGGAATCCGGGCGCAGGGCGCCGATGACGCATGGGCCGCGTGGACGGCGGCCAACCGCGCCGCGACCGAAGGATTCACCCGCGCCACGGAAGCCGGACTCGAGATGACCCGCACCATGATGGGTGCCTTGCAGGTGCCCGTGGACGGGAACGGCCACCGCCCCGCGCCGCCCGTGCCGAGGTCGACACACGTGCCCCCGGGCCATGCAGGAACCCACGCGGGCGCAACCCCGCCATTCGCGAACATCGGCACCACATGGATGCGCACCATGCAGGAAGCGTCCGAACGGACCCGCGACGCGGTGGCCCAAGGCCGGGCGGTCACGCCCGACCTCTACACGGACCTCTGGACCCGCGCCGCATCCGAGTTCGCCCGCGAAGTCATCGAGGACCCGATGTTCGCACGCATGGCGGGCCAGACCGCGGACAGCGCAGCCACCACCCGACACCGCATGCGAACAGAGGGTGCCAACCGGGCGCGGGAAATGGGCATCGCCGCCCACGACGACGTGATCGAGATCGGGGAACGCCTCATCGAACTCGAACGACGCATCCACGACCTCACATGGCTCATCCGGGATCACGTCGTGGACACGGGACAAGGTCTCCGGTCGAGGAACGCATCCTCCGCTCCGCGGTCGCGATCCCGGAGCTG
>JBFILE010000728.1:0-1318 GCA_041599855.1 Thermoplasmatota archaeon | reverse complement strand
TCACATTCTGCCCCGAATGCAACTGGGGGCTTGATTTCTGATGCCCACCCTCCGCGAAATCCTCGAATCCCTACCCCACGACGACGCGCGCATCAACGACGGCGCAACCACATGGGACGCCCCCAACCTCATTGACACCCTCAACGACGCCGAAACGCCAGACGAGGAAGACTATCAATTTCTCGTCGAACGGAAAACGCCCGGGGAGTGCGAGGTCGGCACCATCCGCGCCATCGACCCAGCCACCGGACGCGCCACGGATCCCGCCGCATACACCGTGGGACCGTGCCCGGTGTGCCGCGTCCGCGAAATCGCGAGCCAGATCAAAACCTGGACCCCTGACGAATCCGTCGAAACCCTCCGAGACCTGTTCCGCGAGGCGGACAAACTCCACGGAGCCACAGACTACGACGACCGCGCCGACATCACGTACTTGATCGACGCCACCGACCTTCCCACCGCCGATAAGCCCGCGTTCATTGACCCGAACTCCCCCGTGTGGGCCATGGACAACGCGGGCGACCTCCTCATCGGCGAAACCATGGACGAAATCATTTCGATTGAGGAATACTGCGAGATCAACCCGCCGCTTGACCTCACCATCCCCGTGCGCGTCCTCGCGGGCCGCGGCGACCTCAGCCCCATGCAGGCGCTCGCGTGGTGGCTGTGCGCCGACCCCGACGGCCCCCGACTCTCCCACAGCGCAGCCGGGCTCGCCCTCGGTGCAGCACCCAAGGACATCGCCACACACCTGCGACGAGTCGAACGCCGCGACGTGGAGGCCTGAACCCATTGGTCGTGTGGTTGCCGACGCCCAGGACTCACCGCCCCACGGGGGCCTGCTGAATGATCGACGACAACGGATGCGACCTGTGCGGGCCCGGGGAAACGCCCGCCGCGGGTGGTTGCGATGGCGGCTTCGATTCAGCGCGCACCATGGGGCCGACGGCAAATGCCAAGCAACCCGGGTACGTTACCGCCTGCTCCGACTGCGCGGACGCCTACGGCTTCAGCCCGGACAACGATTGGGAGGCATGCTGATGGGCGGCGCCGATTCCACCACCTCACCCCGCGCTCCGTGGCGAATCGTGCAGGTAGGCCACGTCGGCCCCGACGGACCCTACGGGTGGACCGTTACCCCACGAGGCGTCGAGAACCCGGCCCCCGCCTACGACGTCCACGAAGGCGGCGAGACACGCATATGGGGCTACACCCTCGACGAACTGCGCACGATCGCCCGCAACGCATGGGGGCACACGACATGAGCCCACCAATTACCCACCCAACCCTCGATGGGCACACCCGCGACATACATGTT
>JBFILE010000727.1:0-1320 GCA_041599855.1 Thermoplasmatota archaeon | reverse complement strand
GAGCCTGAGTCATCATTACCTTGCGGAGGGGAGCCGCGTGGGCCTTGTCATCCTGAATGCGCGGCCGCGGTACCTGCATCCGGAGCGTGGGAGTCGTCAACTGGATCGCATCCTGGAGGAGCTGCTTGAGGTGCGTGCGGAGGGCGACATGCCCCTTGCGCATCTTGTGGCGGTGGTGCCACCGGAGCCGAAGGCGACGGGCATCATGTTCGCGAATACGACGCGGGATCCGAGTTTGACGGATGCCGCGATGGGGTTGTCGGAGCGGTATCGTCGGAGCCTCGTGATCACGCCGCTCACGCGGAAGGAGTCCACGAATCATCCGCTGGGGAAGGAGGCGATGCCGGGCGCGGTCCGCATCCGGGACCTGGAGATCGATGCCCTCCGGGATTCGTATGCGGCCGCCGGCATCCCGGTCATCCTGTGGGATGCCGAGAACCCGCTTGCCCCCATTCTTGAAGGAGCGCCTCTCTGATGGTTCACGCCACGCCTGCTGATCTTGGTGCCGCCCGCGCGCAGGCGAGCGTCATGGCGACCGTCGGTTTCGGCCTTGGCGCGTTCGCGCTCGCCCTTGCGGCTTCGCCTGTCCTTGGCCCGAGTTACGTGGGCTACCTGTTCGGCCTGGGCGCCGTCACGGTCGCTGGGGGCGCGGGTCTCGGCGTGGGCGTGCTCATGAATCGGGATCATGTGACGGCGCCGTACCTGCGGGCGCTCGGCTTGTACGGGGGCGGTCTCGCGGCGGTGCTCATGTTCTTCATGGCGCCGCCGCTCACGGGTTTCGCTCTTGTCATTCCGTTTGCGTTCGGAGCGTATCTGCATGCGCGGAAGCATCGTCATGCGCCGACGCTGACTCTTGCGTTGGCGCCGTTGGCGTTCGCGTTGAGTGCGTGGTGGACGCGTGCGGGCACGGAGGGTGAGGCGCTGTGGGGTACGGCGCTGGCGGCGCTTGCGCTTCTTGCGAGTGAGGTGCAGCGGTTGTCGGCGACGGCGTCGGTGGCGTTGGCGGATGCGCGTCCGTCCCACGCGGGCATCGACCCGCCCGAGGGGGCTGCGACGGCGGCGTGGTTCACGGGCACCGTCGTGGGGCGTGCGCTGCATGCGGCGGTGATCACGGGTGCGGCGTTCATCGTGTGCGGGTTCCTCGTGGTGAATCGCACGGCGCTCCTGGGTGTGGATGTGCTGGCAGGGGTGGATGTGGCGGTGGCGGCGGCGATTCTTGCTGCGGCGGGTGTGGGTCTTGCGTATCTCACGGTGAAGAAGAAGGAGGCCCCTCCGCAGGTCACGTGGGGGAGCGCGCCTTTGCAGCAGCAGCAGCAGCAG
>JBFILE010000726.1:0-1323 GCA_041599855.1 Thermoplasmatota archaeon | reverse complement strand
GTCGGGGGACGCCGTGCCGGTGGGAGGATTCCTCGAAGTGGGCGGAGGAGGCGGACTTCCCGGCGGTTTCGGAAACTGGACCGCCGGCCCTGATGAGAGCTTGACCGGGAAGTGGCCCGGGGTCGTTGAATACTATGGAGCCGATTCCCTCGCGGTCCGGTCATACTTCCGTGACGGCCTCTACATCCCGCTCGATGTGTTCCTCCTCGAGACACGACAGGTGAATGTGTTCCACAACCTGGGCTCAAGCTATCGGGTGGTCCTCGGCATGGACCCGGTGGAAGAGGATGCGGTGCTCGTCCCGCTGAACAGGTCGTTGAGCGATGCTCCGAAGCTCGTTCCGGATGCGCTGCCGATGACCCGCATCCTGGTCCAGCGTGTCTCGGAGGACGGCACCGTCGAGGAACGGCGCCTCGCGTACACGTTCTGGGTGGTTGAGGAGACATGGCACAGCCCGACGCGCGCCACGTGGGTGCGTGCGGAATTCCGGGTGCCTGCGAACGGATCGTACGATGGTCACGATGCGATCCTTCGGGACTTCATCGGGAGCCTGTCGGCCCAGGTGTTCCGAGTTCCTGATGTGGAGGCCGAGCCGCTTCTCGCCGAGTTGTTCATCGAGCAGGGTTTCGCTGGCTGGATGGTGATGGTTTTCGGCCTGGCGGTACCCGGTCTTGCCGTGGTATGGGGAATCAGGGGAGCCCTGAGGTAGGCGCAGCCACGGGGACTCCGGGTCAGGGCGATTCGCCCCGCCGATGTCACAGTCGGGGCGCGGTGGAGGCGAACAACGCGCTGCGCTCGGTGGTCCCGGTCCTCGGCGGCATCACGACCGGCGGAACACGTGCCGGCGTAGGATCAAAGCCGCAGCGAAGCCACGACAAGGTGGCCGGGAGGTTCGCCCACTGTCGCGCCCGCCCCTTGCGGGCCGGGCCATTCCGCTTGCCTTGGCGCTGCCGGGCCGGCCACCCTGCGGTCACCGGCGTTCCGGTTCCGGTCCAGCGATCTGCGATCCGTCGCATCCGCGTGCGATCCCGGACGGCGGATCAGGGAATCACGGATGGTCGTACCATCCCCGCGTCGATGGACCCCGGATCCATGCAGGCTCATGCGGAATGGTGAACGGATCCCCGATCAGGAACCATTGCGCTTCCTGCGCATGGCAACACCCACCAGAGCCAAGCCCCCCACGGCGAAGGTGACGACCGTCGAGGCCTCCGGCGTAGGGTACGAGGGCGTCGACGATGGCACAGCGAACGTCGAGTCAGGCGTCGAACCGCCGAACCAGAGGATCGCCCCATTCGTTGTCGCCGGTGTCTCCGAGTACGT
>JBFILE010000725.1:0-1346 GCA_041599855.1 Thermoplasmatota archaeon | reverse complement strand
GGTCGGCATCCAGTCCGCCCCCGCCGCATCAAGGACGTCAAGATACAGGATGAGGTTCGCAAGGTCGTCCGGCACATCCACATCGAAGAACGGTTCGAGGAGTCCCGTCGAAAGCTTCGTATCGCGAAGGAGCACGGCCAGTCGCGCACACTCGTTCGGCCCGTCGAAGATGCCGTTCACCGGAACGATGCGGCTGCGGAATCCGAGGGCATGGAATCCGCCCTCGGTACTGGGGCCGATGACCGCGTCCTGCTCCGCGAGTGCATCAAGGCCCCGGCGGAGCGCTTCCGGGGACAAGTGCGGCGTGTCCGCCCCCACGAGGAGGAGCGGCTCGTCGGGCGGGGTTCGCCGGCGGGCTTCCGCGAAGGCCTCGTCGAAGCGGTCCCCGAATGTCCCTCCGACCTGTTCGAAGACCGCGTCCGCCAATGCCTGCTCGGGGAAGGATTCCGCGGTGGGCGTGTGGCAGAGCATGACGCCCGCCCCCGCCTTCCGGGCCGCAGTGAGGGTGTCCTGCAGGAATGCGCGGTAGAGCGCGAGCGTAGCTTCATCGCCCAGCGCCGCGGCGAGCCGGGTCTTCACGCGACCGGGTTCCGGGACGCGCGCGAACACGATGATGGTTCCCCTCATGGGTCCGCTCCCTTCGTCAAGCGCAACCGCAGGCACAGTCCGATCATGACCGCGCCCGCGTGGACCGAGCGCGTCAATGAGCCCGTGACCTTGCTCTCGCCCGAGGTCCGGGCAAGGTACGCCACGTCCACTTCCTGCATGCGCGCGCCAACGCCGTGGGCCCTGACAAGGGTTTCCACCGGGAAGCCGTACGTGGGCTCCCGGAGGGCCATTCTTGCAACGGTGGACCAACGCACCGCGCGGAAGGGCGGCACGTCACGCAGCCGGAGCCCGAACAATGCGCGTAGGAGCAGCAGGACGACGCCGTTGCCGACGCGCTGGTGGGGCGGGAGTGCGCCGGGGGCGATGCGATGGCGTCGCCCCAGGACGAGGTCTGCTTTGCCTGAGAGGACGGGCGCCACGAGGCCCGCCATGTCCGCGGCGTCGAGGGTGCCGTCGCAATCCGCGAAGACCACGACCTCGGGAGGCGCGGGCGAGGCCCCGAGGTGCCGGATCCCGGCAAGGCATGCACTCCCGTACCCTCGTCGAGGCTCGGCCACGACCTCCGCACCCGATTCCATGGCGCGGGCGGCGGTGGCGTCCGTGCTCCCGTTGTCCACGACGATGACGCGGGCACCCTGTTTCCGGAATGCCGTGACAACGTCGGCGACCGCCCCTTCCTCGTCGAGGGCGGGAAGGATGACGGCGACCGGCGAGGCGCCGGTCACGACGAGCCCTCC
>JBFILE010000724.1:0-1349 GCA_041599855.1 Thermoplasmatota archaeon | reverse complement strand
TCCTGCTCCTGGCTGCCGGCGGCGCGGCCGGCACCATTGCGCGGTATGCGATGAGCGGGTGGCTCACGCGCGCGGACTTCCCGTGGGGCACGTTCGCCGTGAACTTCCTCGGCAGCTTCGCCCTCGCCCTCCTCATGTTCGGCGGGATCCTTGCCGGATGGTTCGGTCCCGACGTCCGCCTCGTCTTTGGCGTCGCGTTCCTCGGCGCCTTCACCACCATGAGCACCTTCACCTTCGAGACGGTGGCCTTCCTCGATGACGGGAACCTGGCAGGCGCTGGCTGGAATTTTCTCCTCAATCCCGTCCTCTGCCTCGGGGGTGCGTTCGCCGGGCGTGCCGTCGCCTATCTCATGCCCACCGCAGGAGGCGGATGAATGATCGAGCAGGCCGCCCTGCGACTCCGCGTGTACATGGGGGAATCCGACCGCCACGACGGGCGCCCCGCCCACCGCGCGCTCCTCGAACTCCTGCGTGCCCGCGGCATCTGGGGTGCCACCGTCACCCGCGGCATCGCCGGCTTCGGGAAGGCGAGCAGGCTCCACACGGCAAGCCCGCTCCGCCTCTCCGCGGACCTGCCCATGATCGTGGAAGCCGTGGACCGCGAGGCCAAGATCCGCGGAGTCCTCGCGGACGTGACCGCCATCGTGTCCGACGGGCTGGTCACCCTGGAGCTCGTTTCCGTCGTGACACGCGTCGGCGACGAGGGCCGCTGACCGGGGTCAGACCACCGCAACTCCCTTACCGAGGGAGCGCCGAGGTTCCTTCATGACTCCGGTCACTGCGTTCGATCCCGCTGAGCGGATCGTGATTCCCGTGGAAGGGTCCGACCGGGAATACATCGCCCAGCAATGGGCCGTGGAACTCGCCGCGGCCCTTGGCCTCCCCATCCACGCCGTGCACGTGTCCGGAAGCGAGCCTGACGGGGAGCCGTTCAATTACCTGGAAACCCTCGCCGAGAAATGGGGCGTGCCCCTGACCACCCGGCACGCATTGAGCGACGATGTGGCGGGGGAACTCGTGGCCGAACTCGCGCCCCGGGACATCGCTGTCATCGGGACGCGCCGCCTCGCCGGGAACTACCATGTGGGGAGTGTGGCTGCGGAACTCGTCCGGAAGGCGCCCTGCCCGGTGCAGATCGTGCGGATCGATTGATGAGGGGGGCCTCGGAATCGCCGCGGAATTGCGAGCTTGCTGAAGTTCGGCACAAGATGCGCGCGGGTACATCGCCGCGCCGCGCTTGGTTGGGTGGCGTGCCCACCGAGGGTGTCGACGCGGCGTGCTTGTGCGGGTCGCGGGGGGTGGGTGTGACGGTTGGGGCCCCCGCCAGCCCACCCCCAACCTCGTCGCGC
>JBFILE010000723.1:0-1351 GCA_041599855.1 Thermoplasmatota archaeon | reverse complement strand
TCCTCGCGCCCGAACACCAGGGCGTCCGGCCTCCCTGGCTCCGGAAGGTGGGCCCGCAGGCGCGCCGCGATGGGCACGCTACGAACGGCCGCCCGCGATTTCGGCGGCCCGTAGGTGTCCGTCTGCGGATCGTAGGAACCGCGGTCCGCGTCGACCCGCAGGACGCTCGCGTCAAGGTCCACGTCCTCCCATCGCAGGGCCATGAGTTCGCCGCGCCGCAGGCCCGTGTACAACGCGGTCGCCCATATGGCCCGGTCGGCTGGTGTGAGGGCCGCGAGGAGGCGCTCTGCCTCTTCCGGATCGGCGATGCGGTCGCGCTTGCCGGAGGGCGCGGGCATCCTGAGCCCCGCCGTCGGGTTCCCGGATGTGTGCCCGTGCGCGACTGCCTCCCGGTACGCGATACGCAGCGGCATGAGGATGTTGCGAACGGTGGAGGGCGCAAGCCCATCCTTGAGGAGCCGCGCGACGTACCGGTACAGCATCGGCTGAGTCAGCTCCCCGAGGAGGAGGTCGCCCAACTCGGGCTTGAGGCGGTTGTCCGCCACCGCTCGGTAGCTGCGAATGACCGACGGCTTGAAGCGGGCTCCCGAGCGGTTGCGCACCCGGCCGTCGAGGGCCCCGGCGAGCATCTCATCCAGGGCATCGGCGACGGTCGGAGAGCTAGGGTCCGTTGTCCGCGCGGCGCGCTGCTCATCCACGCGCCACGCGCGCGCGGCGGCTTGAGTCGAGAACCACGGGCCCTTCTTCGGTCGCTTGGCCGCGCGGTCCCATACCTCGCCCCTGTACTTCGGTTGGCATCGGCAGCGCCCGCCCTCGGGGGCGCGGCAATCTGTGGCGTGGCGAACGGAGATACCGACCGCCTTGCGCTTGACGTTGCTCGCCATCGTGTTGGCTCCTCTCAGCGACTGGTCACACGATCAGACTACCCCAGGTCCTACCCCACGATCGCAAATAGCCCTCATATATCGGCCTGTTGGGACCGTATCGACGGTCTCGAAAACCGTTGTGCGTGCAAGCGTACCGAGGGTTCGAATCCCTCCCCCTCCGCCTCTCTTCGCTCGACATCGGCGACGCACTTGCTTTTGGTCCGTCGTCGTCGCTAAGGTCTCCCCGCCGCTCGGCCGGGGACGCGAGACGTTCGAGAAGAGGTTCCTGATGATCCCGTTCTTCACCGTGGCGTCCTGATGATCCCGTTCTTCACCGTGGCGTCCGCCGCGCGTCCGACCCCTCCGGTCCGCCGGCCGCGGATCGTCGCGCCCCTCGCGGCAGCGGTCTTCGCCTTCGCCTTCGCCTTCGCCTTCGCGGTCGAGCCTGCGTCAGGCGCCTTCGGCGGGGGCAAGCTGACCCTCAC
>JBFILE010000722.1:0-1354 GCA_041599855.1 Thermoplasmatota archaeon | reverse complement strand
GGGGTTGCGCGGACAGGGGAGGTTTGGTATATAATGGTATTTTGAGGGAGAGGGGACTCGCCGTCCGGTGGGCGGGTCGCCGGGTGGACCGTTGCGGAACGAGGTTGCAATACGACTTCCATCCACCACAGAGTCGCAGAGGCACAGAGTTTCACAGAGTTTCTTTTGGGACCTCGGGAAAATATGTTTGGCCATGATGGTGAACAGTCCCCGTGATGACTTCCCGCGAGGACGCGTTGAACCGGTTGACAGGAACCATTGTGGACGCGGCGTTCCAAGTTCACACGGGGATCGGCCCCGGGTTGCTGGAACGCGCCTACAAGGAATGTCTGGTCCATGAACTCCGGAAACGCGGGCACTTTGTCGAAACCGAGGTGCCCGTTGCCATCGTTTATGAGGATCTCATGGTGGATCGAGCGTTCCGGATCGACTTGCTCGTGGAGGGAAAAGTCGTGGTGGAAGTCAAGGCGGTTGCCGAAGTTCTCGCCGTCCACGAGGCCCAATTGCTCACCTATCTCCGCATGACCGACAAAAGAGTCGGCCTGCTGCTCAACTTCAACGTCCCACTGATCAAACAGGGAATCACGCGCATCGTCAATTGATCGTCGTTTCATCAGAACTCTGTGATCCTCTGTGCCTCTGTGACTCTGTGGTGAATGGAAGTCATACGCCAACCTCGGCCCGCAACAAGTCCGCAGGAAGCCCCCAACAAATCCCAATCTCATTTCCCCTCCCACCCCGAAGGACGAGCAGCCCGCCCCCCGCGAGCCACATCCTTTAACCCGTTCAGCGTAACCAACCAGATCCCGTGCCGCTTCGCGTAGTGCCGGGCCTCCACCGTGAACCCACTCGAAGAGACGAAAACAGCGCCCGCAACCCCCCGGTCCTCCCGCACCCCATGCAACTCCCGCAACCCGTGCACGGTCACAGGCCGGCCCGAGGTCCGGTGCTTCACCTGCCCCACGGCACGGAAACCGTTCCGGGAAACGATGAGGTCCACTCCGCCGTCCCCGATGCCGCCCGTCTCTTCGACCTCGAACCCGGCGCGGCGGAATGCCTCCGCGGCCGCGCGCTCGAACTCGAGGCCGGGGAGGCGCATGAGCCGCTTCGGATTCGCGAGGTCCGCGGGCTGGAATCGGGCGGCGGGGTCGGGCGTTCCCTTCCCCGTCCGAGGGCCCGCGCTGCGGGGGCGCCGCGGCTCGTGGCGGGCTGCGCGTGCACGCCGCACACCGACCGCATGCCCGATGGCGAAGCCCACCGCAAGGATGAGAAGGGAAGCGGATGCCACGAGGAGGACAGTCGCGAGGGGGACGGCCAAGGGATGGGCGAGGGGCGGGCTCTGTCAAGGAGTTTT
>JBFILE010000721.1:0-1355 GCA_041599855.1 Thermoplasmatota archaeon | reverse complement strand
GGTGCCATGCGGGTGATCTCGCCTCCGATCGCATCCAGGGTGCTTCCGAGAAGGGTCTGCGGGATCTCGGGCACTCCCGGGAAAGCGGTTTCCAGGGAGCGGGGAATGAGCACGTCCTTCATCGCCGCGTGGCTCTCCCAGGCATTCAGGTCCGTGTTGAAGTCGTACTGGAATCCGGCGAGGAACCCCCTCCCCGGGTCAGGATAGCTCATGGGAACACGATCCCCGCCGGCTCCGACCTTGACCGGCTGGAGGGCAGCGATCTTGTTCCGGGCACACGTCGGATAATCACTCCAGAGCTCGGCCTCGATCCCGATGCCGCGCGGTTCCCACCCGTACGGCGCGTACCATTTCCCGGCCGCGTACGTTTCTCCGCACGGGACGGACCACGTGGCGTTCCCGCGGATGAACGGCGCGGTCTCCACGAAGTGCACGTCGTCCGCCGTGAGCACGCCTCCGGGTCCTGTGAGGAGGAACCCGGAATCGTCCATGGCGCTTGCCGGGATGCTCCAGTACACCTTCATGTCTTCCACGCGCTCCGGGGCCGGATTCGTGAAGCCGGTCCCCATGCCACCCTCGGTCACGGGCCCGAATCCGAGGTACGTGGTCACGGTCGTCGCGAAATCCTGGACGAGGAACGTGGGGGTCTGGCTTTCGAGGAACTCCACGTTCCCTGCGCCCACGTCCGTTGCGAGGGTTTCGAGGGCAAGGGAATCGAGGATCGGGAAGTACGCGTAGATGAAGTGGAGGTTGTCGTACCCCTTGCCTCCGGTGGCGAACTCGAAGAAGTTGTCCGCAGTCTGTGTGCGGAGGCCGCCGAGGCGCACAAGAAGCGTGTCCGCGCGGATCGTGTCCCCCTTCATGGAACCCGAATGCTGTTCCACGCGGACCGCGGGGTTCAGGTGCTGGAGCCGGACCGGGGGCCCGTCGCCAACGACGCCCGCGACCGCCTCATCGAGGAATCGGGCGATTTCCATGGCGCGGAGTTGAGGCACCGTCGCGCGCGCCACTTCGTCTAGGTCCGCGCCAAGGGCGAGGATGGCGTCCCGGAGGAAGTTGTCGGGGGTGACGATGAGGACGGCGTCCGTGTTCTGGAAGTAGTAGTCACCCTGGGTGCGTGCCTGGATCAGTTCCTGGGGAACGAGGGGCACGGAGTACGTGAAGAACCCGATTGCGGGATCAAGGGTGGGCGAGGAGGCCCGGATCGTGGTGTGGTTCCGGCTCACGGCCCACGAACCCTCCGCGGCAATCGCCCTCGGGACCTGGGTGGCGAGGCCGGATGCCGCTTGCGCGAGGTCCGCGCCGTCCCTGTAACCCGCGTCGAGCACTTCGACGGCACCGGCCACGGCGCCGTC
>JBFILE010000720.1:0-1363 GCA_041599855.1 Thermoplasmatota archaeon | reverse complement strand
GGAACAGCAGCACGAGTGCGGCTGCCTTCCACGCGGTCGGGCGGCGGGTCTTGATGAAATCCGCAACCTGTGCACGCTTTCCGATCGACAGGAAGAAGATGCCGATGATCGCGGCCCCGAGGAGGAGACCCGCCGCGTTCGGATCCTGCGCAGCGATCCGGATGATGTCACCGCGGAACAACGTGACCTGACCTGCAATCTCGATGCCCATGGACCCGAACCAGAAGGTGCATGCCGCGATGCTCAGTCCCACAAGGAACGACAGGAAGGCGTACTCGAGCCGGATCTCGGGCAACGTGCAGAGGAATGCCACGATGATGCTGAACATCATCACCTTGGCCAGGGAGGCGAGGAATGCACCGTCGCCGTGGTACAACGCGGCCGCGGACAGGGGCACGGACAGGGTGATCAGGAGCCCGACGATCCGGCGCATCGGCCGATTCAGCGAGAGTTCAAAAATGCGTCCGGTGATGACCGCGTGGAGGAGGAATCCGCCGGCCACGATCTGCACGCTCGTGAGGGGGATGCGCGCAGGGTCCGGGACATCGAAGGCCGCGGTCAGGAGGGCGATGCCCGCATAGGGTGAGGCGAAGGCGACGACCGAGATCGCAGGAAGCAGCAGGAATCCGATGGCACCATGGATGCTGGCCACGTACGTCGCACTCACACCGACGACGACCAGTGCGCCGAGCATGAGGTGGGTGCGGGGGCTCATCTCCTTCATTCGGATCGCGCCTCCGTGGTACCCGGTACGAGGAGGCCCAACCACCGCTTGGACACCTCTGCATACCCGTAGTCGCGAAGGAACGCCGTCTGCAGGTTCCTGCCCTTGATGTGGCCGGAGCGGATGCCGGCGACCATCTCCTCGATGGCCTTCCGGAGTTCTTCGTTCCCAGATTCATTGGAAACCACCCGTACCTCGGGTGCAAATTCCTTGAATTTCCCCGTGCCGCCGACATCCGTCGCGATGAAGGGGACGCCCAGGCCCATGGCCTCGACGAGCACCGTGGGGACGCCTTCGCTTTCAACGGATGGGCAAACCAGCAGATCGAACGTCGCCATGGCCCTGTGGCAATCCGAGGTCGTGAGGTACCCGCGCAGTTCAACCTCGTCCCCGATTCCCTGCTCGCGGATGAGTTGTTCAATGTGGGCGCGACGATCCCCATCGCCCACGATAATGAATCGGGCCGGCCGGATGTCGAGGGACGTCCACATCGACAAGATCCGTTCCACGCCTTTGCCGGCTTCGAGGCGCCCCGAGAACCCGACCCGGATCGGGGATTTCCCCGCGCCGAGGTCGGGGTCGGGTCCGGCGTCATAGCGGGACGCAGGCGGGTCGTCGAGCAGTTCCGGGATCACGATG
>JBFILE010000719.1:0-1365 GCA_041599855.1 Thermoplasmatota archaeon | reverse complement strand
GCGGCCGTCGGGGGCGGCGCCGCGGACGGCGCGGATGCGTGCCGCCTCCTCGTCCGGGCTCCCGCCGAGCTTCACCTTCAGCATGCGGAAGCCGCGGGCCATGTAGGTGCGTGCCTCCTCCGCCATGGAATCGGGGGCGGCAAGGCTCACGGTCATGCCGGCCGGAACTGCCTCGGTGCCGGGGTCCGGGATGTCGTGCAAGGCGCGGACCGCGACTCCGCGCTCCCGCGCAACAAGGTCATGGATCGCGAGGTCCACGGCACATCGTGCGCTCGGGTTCCCGCAGATGTCCGCATGCATGTGCCTGATAAACGCCATCGGGTCGTCGGATTCCGCCAATTCGCGGGCGGCCCATTCGAGGAAGTGGCCGACGCTCGTCGCCGTCTCCCCCGTGACCCGCTTCGACGGCGCGGCCTCCCCGAAGCCGCGTACTTCGCCCCGCTCGGCCCACGTGACCACGTTCGTGAAGGCGGTCGTGGTGCCCGCGCTGATGGTGAACGGGCGCGCCGTTTCGAGGCGCAGGGCGCGGCGCGCGAGTCGCACCGCGGTCACCCGCGCGGCCTCCAGAGGGACGGCAGCGGGTCCCCGACGGCGGCGCCGATGCCGCGTCCGTCCCAGCGGCCCATCTTGGTTGCGCGATCGAGGACCGCATCCAGGATCTTCCCACGGCCGCCGCGGAAAACATCCGCCGCTGGCACGCCTCCCTCGGATTCCGCCGCGAGGATGGCCGCGGCTGCGTCCGCTTCCGAGAGGCCGCGGGTCATGAGGCTCAAGGCGGCTACCTTGCCGCCCGTCACGGGTTCAAGGAGCATCTCGTTCGCGCGGATCTCCCAGTCGAGGGGATTCGTCCGGAAGTGATGCTTCGCAGACGCGAACGCGCCGATTTCCTCGCGTCGCGGTTCATCGGCCATGACCAGCACGTCCGGGAAGGACCCGTGGAGGAGGCCGAGGGTGACCGCGGAGTACGCGGGGTGCGTGATCGATCCTTGGCCCTCCACGAAGATGGGGTCGAAACCGCGCGCCGCAAGGTCGAGGACGCACGCCTCCACGGACCCCGCAACGAAGTCCGCGACCACGGCATCGACCGGGACGCCCGCATCGCACCCGACCATGATGCCCGTCTGACCCGTCGCGACGAAACCCGCGTTCAACCCGCGCGCCCGCGCCTCCTCCGTGAGTTCGATGGCGGTCGTCATCTTGCCGCTCGCACAATCCGTCCCGACGGTCGTCACCACGAGGGCATCCACGTCGGCGCCGTCGCCGCTCGCGATGCGTTTCCCCGGCCACCGGCGCACATCCCACACGAACGGCGTGCACGGGGAGATGGCGCCCGCCTCATGGGCCCACGGCGTGCCGCCGGGGTGC
>JBFILE010000718.1:0-1366 GCA_041599855.1 Thermoplasmatota archaeon | reverse complement strand
CTCCCGGTGGATACCCCAAGGTGCATGCGGAAGGTAATAGTCGACGCCTTGTCACCGCGGGTTGGGAAGGATCCGATCCCGGGCGACTCACGCCGTGAACGGGTGCAAAGGCGACCGATATGAGGGCGGATCGCGACGGGCGGTGCGCCGTTGCGCCTTCCACCGCCGGCCCTGCCGCGCCCGCAGTGGCTGCCCGGCCCCGCCGAGCCCGCTGCCCCCGCCGGCCCTGCCGCGCCCGCAGTAGCTGCCCTGCGCCGCCGTTGAATCCATCACGGGCGTGCGGCGACCCGGATCTGCGCGGGCCCTCGTCGGGGCGATCCCGACCCGATTCCCCGGCCACGCCCCCCGGCGGGTCCCTGCAAAAGTCTAATGGCTGGCCCTGTGGTGACCGGGCCTCCATGATCGTCCTCCTCACGTCCCGGCCCGACCCGGCGAGTGTGAACATCCGCGATCGGCTCCTCGAGCACGACGGATGGGAGCAGGGCGACCTCTTCATGGGCCGACGCATCCACAAACGTGAACCGCGCCACGATGACGCACCGCGCTTCATCCTTGCGGAGACGCCGCTCCTTCACCTGGACGCCGACGGCATCGACCGCCTCCTCGGCAAGGCCATAGGGGAGGCCCCGGAAGCGATCCTCGTCCTCTCCAAGCACAAGGCGGCCAGCGGGAAACCGAGCCTCACCGTGCACCCCGTCGGCAATTTCGGGACCGCCGAATTCGGCGGCAGGAGCGGGGAACTCGGCATCGCCGCACCCGAGCTCCAGTCCACACTCCTCCGGCACATCCGCGCCGAATCCCACGGCACGAAGCACGATGTTACCTTCGAGGCCACCCACCACGGTCCGCACTTGTCCACGCCGTGCGCGTTCGTCGAGATCGGATCCGACGCGGAGGAATGGAAGCGGGACTCGAATGGGGCCATGATGGCGCGCGCCATCCTCCGGCTCCAGGAAGGGCCGTACGAAGCACAGGCCGGCGACCCGCGCGCCCCACCAATCCTCGTCGGAATCGGAGGCGGCCATTACGTCCCGCGGATGGCGGACCTTGCGCGGCGGGGGGTTGCGTCCTTCGGCCACATCATCCCGAACTACGCAATCGAGGCCGGCATCACGGCCGCCATGATCGAGCAGGCCGCCGTCAAGACCCCCGGCGTGGAAGGATACCACGTGGACGACCGGAACCTCTCCGCCGAGACATTGGCGCCCATCCGCGAAGCCTTCACCGCCCTCGGCCTCCGCGAGTTCACGGAAGAAATGCTCCTGACGCGCGGCACGAAGGCACCGGCTTGAACGACGGGTCCCGTCGATGGCCCGCTCGCGGCCTGCCCGCCGCCCCCCCTTCCCCGCCCGGCCCCCGTCCTGCG
>JBFILE010000717.1:0-1369 GCA_041599855.1 Thermoplasmatota archaeon | reverse complement strand
GGGGATGGAGTGGCGCCGCACCGTCGTCCGGGCGCTGGTCGACCGGGTCGTCATCGGGCCGGGCGTCCCCGGCGCCCCCGGATTCCAGAAGGACAGAGTGGAGGTCGTGTGGAGAATGACAGTGTCACGGTGATGACATAGAGTGCTGTTCGGGTGGGGGGGGGACGCACTCCCTCCTTGGAGGAAGGCGCCGCGTTGCCGAACAACACTGACCAAGAAGCTCCGCCGCGGATCGAGGCGTGCCTCAACTGCGCACGGCTCGAAGCCGACCGGGCGGAGGTGTACCGCGACCTCGTCACCACCAGGGCGCTGCTGTCGCGGGCGCTCAGTCGCGTGGAGGCGCTGGTCGTCGGGAAGCCCTGATGTAGGCGATGGTCCGCAGGATGTGGGCGCGGTCCTCCGCCGTCAGAGTCGGATCGGCCAGCACCGCCGCCTCCACGGCGTGCCGGGCCGCCTTCCGCTCCCTGATCTGACCCTCGGGGACGTGGCCCGCCATCGCGAGTATCGCGTCGGGGTCGGCGCCCAGCGCTTTCGAGAGGCGCAGTAAGGGATCGCGCGAGTCCGAACGGTTCATCTTCCGCTGACCGCGCTCGATCTTCGACAGGTCCGACTTGTCGATACCCGTCATCTCTTGCAGCTCGGCCAGCGACAGGCCGAGGGCCTCACGGCGGCTCCTCAGGTGCTGGCCCAGTTCATTCATCGGCATGTGACTCATGGTGGGCGAACTTCCCTTCCCGCGTTTGGAAACCTTTTGCCCGCCGCGTGGAACTACACGAATGGGATTCACCCATTGCCGCAGGTAGACCCATTTGCGGATGGGCATTGACAGGCTCCGTCAAACTCTCTACATTCCCCACATGACTACCCACGAAACAGGGGCTGGGGGAACGGTGACGACGGCCGCGCTGTCGAAGTCCCCCCGCGTCTACCTGAGGGCTGAGGAGACCGAGCGGGCGATCCGCGCGGCCCGGATGACCAAGGGCGAGACCGCCCGCTCGCTCGGCGTCCACGCCTCGATGCTGTCCCGCTGGCTCGGCGGATACCGAGACCTCGGGCGCGACCAAGCCGCCGTGCTCGCCTTCGTCCTCGGGGTCGCCCTGGAGGAGATCGCCGAGGACCGGGTCACCTGCCCGCACTGCGGCGGGGCGGTGGCGGCGTGACCCCCTTCGAGCAGGGCCGCGCCGACTCGGCCGCGAGTCGCGTCGCACAAGGCCTCCCCGCCACCGTCGGCCCCGACGAGCTGGCCCGCCTCGTCCCCCTCCTGCGAGCCGCCGCGTGAACCTCCGCCGGCTCATCTCACGACCATCCCGAGACGACGGGGACGCACACCCCGCCGTCCCCCCGCCCCCGCGTCCTAGCACGGTGGGCT
>JBFILE010000716.1:0-1369 GCA_041599855.1 Thermoplasmatota archaeon | reverse complement strand
GATCTGCCCGAGTTGTACGCGAGCGCGCGGCTCACCGTGCTCCCGAGCGTGAACTCCCAGGAAGCCTTCGGGATCACGCTGCTCGAAAGCATGGCGAGCGGCACCCCTGTTGTGGCGAGCGACCTGCCCGGTGTGGCGGACGTGGCGCGCCTCGGCGGTGTCACCGCGCGCCCCGGGGATGCGGGAGACCTCGCGCGCGCCATCCTGCACATGCTCGACGCGGACGGCGGCGTGGACGCTGCCGATGGCGATGTTGAAGCCAGGTGGGGACGCGGCGGTGTAGGCGGCAGTGGGCGCGGCAGTGTGCGCCGCAGTTCCGGTGCGCGGGCCGGGCACGGAATTCCGGGCCGTGTCGATGACGCGCCGCGGCGCCTCACGGGACGCGCCCTCCGCGACCACATCCTGAAGACGCACGCGTGGCCCGCCATCGCGGAGCAACTGGAATCGGCGTACCGGGATGCCATCGAAGCCCCGCGAGCGGGGGCGGGTTCGCGGTGACGTTCACGGTGCTCAATGCGAGCCCCTACTACCTGCCCGAGGGCGGCGGACTGGAACGCTACGCGCACGCCATCCTCACGGGCCTTGCCGGGCGCGGCCACACGGCCCACGCCATCGCCCTCAGCGCGGACGCGGACGATGACCGCGTCATGGAAGGTGTCCCCGTGTCCCGCGTCCGCGCCGGATTCCGCGTCTCGAACACGCCCCTTGCCCGGCGGTTCCCGCACCTCATCCGGGAACGCCTGCGGGAAGGGGACGTGGACGTGGTCATCGGCCACAGCCCCGTCCCGTTCGCTGCGGAGATGGCGGCGCGGGAAGCCGACCGCGCGGGCGTCCCCTTCATCCACGCCTACCACGCGGGGTCCCTCGAAGGCGGCACGTTGTTCACGAAGGCCGCCGCGGCTGCGGTCCGGCGCACCTTCGAGGCGCGCGCCCTGGAATCGGCGGCAGCCATCGTCACCGTGAGCCCCCTCATCCGCGATGGGTACCTCGCGCCGTACCGGGAGAAGGTCGTCGTGATTCCTCCCGGTGTGGATGCGAGGTTCCTGGGGCAGGGGCGCGTCCGGGATTCCGCAGGCCCGCCTCGGTTCACGTTCATCGGCAGCCTTTCCCGCAGCTACCGGTGGAAGGGATTCCACGTCCTGTACGATGCCGTCCGCATGGCCCACGAACGGGTCCCCGACCTGCGCGTGGACGTGGTGGGCGGCGGGGACCTCGCCGCGTCATGGGAAGCACGCGCCCGAGGGGATCACATGGATCAGGCGTTCACGTTCCACGGGCGCGTCCCGGATGCGGACCTCCCGGCCATCGTCGCGCGCGGGGCCGCGTTGGTGCTACCTTCGGTGACGGCGGCGGAAGCCTTCGGCATGGT
>JBFILE010000715.1:0-1370 GCA_041599855.1 Thermoplasmatota archaeon | reverse complement strand
TGAATCCGCAGGAACGACCCCGAAGATACAGGCGAGGGCAGGCAACTCCCGACCGCGGGATTCATACAGGGGTGGCACCCCTCTCGGCCGGCGGCGTGACCGTACGGCCGAAGGCGGCTCCGCCGCCGCAGGCCGGGCCCCAAGTCACGCCGTCGGAAGGAATCCATCCAACGCCGCATCGCGGCGTTGGATGAATGAAAACCCTTATGGTCGGCGTTCGGGTTCGTGTGCTCCTTATAAGGAGTCTCTCCTGCCATGGCTGCCTCGTCGGATCGAACCGGGAAACTCCGCCTGGTCCTGGATTATTTGCCGTGCGAAGCGTGTCTCCACATGGGGACGCCGGAGCAGGAGCTCTTCTGCTCCCTTTGCACGCGGCTTCAGCGAACGGTCGTCCAGAAATCCACGGTGATGCGGGACGTCGTGGTCGAGAAACCAGTGCCCGTGGAGCCCGAGGTCGTCGAGGTGCCCCCGGCCCCCGTCGCCGTTCCCCTCGCTGCGGAACCGGTGGAGGAGGAGCCCGAGGATGATGGCGGCATTGTCACGCTCCGTGCGAATGCGCCGGATCACCTTGTTGGCGAGCGTGCCCAGGTCATTGCTGCGGACGATGCGCCGGAGGGTGGCGACCTCGGTGTCGTCATCGGCGGCCTCGACGATCCCTTCCCGGGCGATGAGGTCGAAGCTCCCGCCCTCGCGGTCGCGGAACCCATGGAACCCGAGGAAGACTGGGACGCCGTCGCAGAGGCCGAGGGCATGGACCCCGGCTACTTCGTCGCCGGCGAATTCGACGAGGATTTCGGCTTCGACGTGGCCAACGTCGCGGCCCCCGTCGCGAAGGTCGCAAAGGAATCCCGCTCGACCGAGCCTGAGGATCGTGTGAAGGCGGTGGACGCCGACGACGAGACCTCCTTCGTGATCACCCCCTATCTGGACGACGACGAAAGCACCGCTGAGATCGCGCCTGCCGATGTCGATTGGCCGAGCGATGGGGCGGACGCGGACCACCAGGTCATCTCCGCGGCGCCCGTCTCGGAAGGATCGAGCCCGACCCAGGACACGGAGGAGGTCCCTTGGCCGGAGGATCCGGAGCCTGCGGAAGTCGCCGCTCCTCTCGTCGCAGAAGAGGAGGAGGAGTACGAGGTTCTCGAAGTGCTGGAGGAGATGGTGGACGACGACCCCGTCGCGGATGCGCCAGCGGCTGCGATGGACGCTCCGTTTGCCGACGACGACTCGACGGCATCTGCGGAATCCGGTACCGGCGATCCGTTCGCACGGCCGAAGGCCGACACGGCAGCCACGGTCGAATGGGACGACGACGAACCCGCGTACGAGGCGCCCGTGGTCGAGGACCGGTCCGCGGACGGCCCGGCCGA
>JBFILE010000714.1:0-1372 GCA_041599855.1 Thermoplasmatota archaeon | reverse complement strand
GCGACGACTTCCACGAGCTTGTTGATGGCGGCCGGGAAGAAGTAGTGGAGGCCGCCGAAGCGGTCCGGCCGATCCGTGACCGCCGCCATCTCGGTGACGCTCAGGCTCGACGTGTTCGTCGCGAAGATCGTGTCCGGACCCGCGAACGCGCTCGCCTCCTTGAACACCGCCTTCTTGACGGACATGTCCTCGAACACGGCTTCGATGACGAGGTCCGCGCCTTCCACCGCGGCCTTCAGGTCCGTGGTGCCGGTGAGGCGGCTCATGATGCCGTCCACGACGTCCGCCTTCATCTTGCCCGCTTCGACGCGCTTGCGGAGGGGCTTCTCGATGCGTTCCAGGCCCTTGGCGACGAACTCGTCCTTCATGTCGCGCATCCGGACCTCGAGTCCGGCCTGCGCGCACGCCTGCGCGATGCCGGAGCCCATGTTGCCGGCGCCGAGGACGCACACGGTTCGGATCGTGGGGGTATCGGTCATTGGCCGCGCATTGCGACGGGCTCGTTAAACCCTTCGCCCAGCCGGGCTAAGGCGAGGAAGCTCCACACGCCGATCCCCATGCCGAGGGCCCAGCAATAGTACGCGAAAAAGTGGAATCCGCCGCGCTTCACGATGGCCACGAGAAGGGTGAGCGCAAGGTAGCCCACGACCATTGCGGCCACGGTGCCCACCAGGTACGGGCCCACGTTCGCGCCCGCATCCGCGAGGGCATCATCGGTCGCCTGCAGGATGGCGGCGCCGGCGATGGCGGGCACCGACAGGAGGAACGAGAAGCGGGCCGCCGTCTCCCGGTCCACCCCTTGCAGGAGGGCGGCCCCGATGGTGGACCCGCTCCGGGAGATGCCGGGGAGGATGGCGAGGCTTTGGGCGGCCCCGATGAGGAGGGCATCGCGCGTGCGCAGGTGACCGCTCGGACGGGAGGCCGGCGCGTGCCGCGTTGCGAACAGGAGGGTGCCCGTGAACAGGAGCCCGAAAGCGACGATGCGCAGGGAATCGAAGGCACTCTCGATGAAGTCGCGGAAGGCCAGGCCCACGATGACGGTGGGAATGATCGCGAGGATGAGCAGGATGGCGAACCGTCGCTCGGGCAGGGTCCAGAGCAGGCTCTTCCATGCCTCGCCCCGGCGCCGATCCCCGGGAATCCGCGCGATCGACCGCAGGATGTCGAGGATGGTGCTCCGGAAGAATACGAGGACCACGAGGAGCGTGCCCACGTGGAGGAGGGCGTCGAAGAAGATGGGCACATCAACACCAAGGGCGTACCGCGCGATGACGAGGTGTCCGGAACTGCTGACTGGCAGCCACTCGGTGAGGCCCTGCAGGATGCCGAGGATGAGGGCCTGCAGGAGGCTGAGGGGCGCAGCGGTTCCGGG
>JBFILE010000713.1:0-1386 GCA_041599855.1 Thermoplasmatota archaeon | reverse complement strand
CCTCGTGAAGGCGAGCGGCATCCCGTGGACCATCTTCCGACCCACCTTCGTCACCGGCGAAGGGGAAGCAGGCGTCCAGGGTTTCGATCAGGAGTTCGCGGACGTCGTCCGGAAGGCCCCCATCCTGCCGAGTTTCGGCGGGGGCGACTTCACCCTGCAGCCCGTGGCCCGCAGGGACGTGGCGGTTGCCTTCGCCCGCGCCCTCACCGAGGAGAAGGCCATCGGCAAGACGTACTTCCTTGCCGGCCCGGACCGCCTCACGTGGAACGAGTACCTGCGCAAGGTGTCGGACCTCATCGGCGTCAAGCGCGTGTTGGCGCCCGTGCCCCTCGGCCTCGTCCTCCCGGTCGCGAAGGCCCTCGAACGGTTCCCTCGGTTCCCCGCAAGCCGGGATGAACTGTGGATGCTGACCCGGGGCCACGCCGGCGACGGCACCCCGGCCGCGCGGGACCTCGGATTCCGGTACACGCCGTTCGCGGAGGCGATCGATTTCCTGCGCCATGAGGCGAAGCCGAAGCGGCGGCGGTCCATGCGGGCGACCCGGATCTGATCCACCGGAACGGGGCGGCAGGACGCCGCGCCCCCGGGAGTCCCGATCGGGGATGAGGCTCCGCTGATCCGGGCATCATTCCCGGCCCATCGTGCCCCCGCGAGTGCCGCCGTACCGCCGGGCCTGCGTGCCCGCGGCCCTGCACCTCCCCGCGCCCTCGAGAACCTGCATTCACTCCTTCCCGAACGGGCTCACGCCGGTCGGGCCCGCCGCGCAAGCCGCGTCCCCGCTCCGGTCTGGAGGGCGCCGTACGCGAGGCCGAGTACCGCTCCGTAGAGGAGGTGGCCCACGGCGAGGAGGAATGTCTGTGCGTTGAGGGCGAAGGGCACGTCCAGCAGCCCGTGGAACCCTGCCAGTCCACCGCCGACCCACAGGACGGCGCCGTAGGCGAGCCCATACACGACGCCGGACGGAATGCTCGTTGCGCGGATGAAGAACGCGAACGCGATGCCGAACACCCATGCGATCACGAGATGGCTGAACCACCCGAGCACGAGGAGGTCGCTTCCCACGAGAACCGCGATCACCGTCATGAGGCCCATGAACTGGAGCAGGATTCCGTAGACAATGCCCGCCGCAAGACCGGAAACGCCCCCCTGGAGGAGTCGGCCCGGGTCCGTGTTGATCTCGAAGCCCACGGTTTTCGCACCGGGACATCGTCACCGCCGGGCCCCCATTACCGGTTGTCGTCGGTCGTTCGATAACCGACCGGACGCGCCCCCCCGGTGGTGCCCACTTAAGCCACAGTCCACAGCGAGGCGTCGATTGTGCCGGGGTGGCGGGGCGCGTGGAATCAAGGGGAGGGGTGCAACCCGCCGCCTCGCCGCGCGAGGCGG
>JBFILE010000712.1:0-1389 GCA_041599855.1 Thermoplasmatota archaeon | reverse complement strand
TCATCGTGTGCGACCCGGACCCGCGGCGCCGCAGTGCGGGCGCCACGTCCGATGTGATCCGCGACGGCATCCTGGCCGCGGGATTCCCGCCGGAGGCGCTCTCGATCGAACTCAACGAGCTTCGCGCGTGCCGCCGCGCCCTCGCCGAAAGCCGCCCGGGTGACCTTGTCGTCCTCCAGGCGGACGGTGTGGGCGATGTGATCGAACTCTGCACGAGCCTCCGGGAGCGCCTTGAGGCCGGCGAGTCACCGAACCAGTTGAACGAGGAACTCCTCGGACAGTGATGACGCGGCGGCGGGCACCCTTCGTGCCCGCCCCATGTCGCGGGTGCCCCTCGGAACGCGTGCGCATGCCCCGCGCATCCGGCTCCCGGCTCCATCTACCCCAGTTGGCCGACGGCGCCCTTGAGCGCGGATGATTCCCCCGCCCCATTCACGCCCCGCGCACCCGACGGACCAGCCGGTCTCATGAAAACCATCCATGCGGACCGCGGTCATGCGGGCCCATGCGATCCGCCCTCGTGGTCGCCGTCCTGACCCTTGCCACACTCGGACTCCCCGCCATGTCCGACTCCGCGCCCGCCGGTGCCCACCCCGTGTTCGATCACGTGGAATGGGCATTCCCTGCCCGCCGTGTCATGCGACACGCTCCCGGCCGGCGCCGCCACGACCGGACCCGAGGACCGCGTCCCGTCCACGGTTCCCGCGGTGTGCGACGGCATCCGCCCCGGCGCGCGCCTGATGGCCCCCGCGGGATGCACCCTCGCATGGATCCTGTCGGACGCCGAGGGCAACCTGTACGCCGCCACCGCGGGCCACTGTGTTGCAGCGGGTGAAGGCACGCCCGTGGATGTCGAGACCGGCGGCGAGCGGATCACCATCGGAACCGTGTTCTTCCAGGTCAACAACGGCGAAGGCTACGATTTCGCGGTGATCCGGTTCGACGACGCGGTCAAGGGCGACGTGAACCCGGCCATGTGCCACTGGGGCGGCCCGGTGGCCCTTGCCGCGGGCGGGGATGCCGGTGCCGGGGACACGGTGCGCCAGTACGGCCACGGCATCGCCATCAGCGTCGCGCCGGAAACCCGCGCGCGCAGCGCGTCCATCTCATACGTGACGGCCGAGGGATACGGATTCCACGGCACGGTCACGAACGGGGACTCCGGAAGCCCCGTCATGACCGCGGACGGAAAGGCCCTCGGGGTGCTCAACACCCTCGGCACGTCCATGTCCATCGGTGGCAACACACGCGTCCATGTGGGCGGGGCCGACACGCTGCTCTCCCAGGGGATCGCGCTCGTGCAGGATGCGAAGAACGTGGAACTCAGCCTCGTGACGGCGCCTCTTGCCGATGTGTGAAGTCGCACCTGCCGCGCACAAACCCCTTTCG
>JBFILE010000711.1:0-1390 GCA_041599855.1 Thermoplasmatota archaeon | reverse complement strand
GGCGGCCCTCGTCATGCTCACCACGTTCGGGTCCACGGCCGCGTGGGTCCTGCAATCGCCCCGGATCTATTACGCGATGGCCCGGGACCGTCTCGTGTACCAGGGATTCGGCCGCGTGAGCAAGCGCTTCGGGACCCCCGCATTCGCCCTCATCCTCCAGGCGGAATGGGCGTGCCTCCTCGTCCTCACGGGCACCTTCGCGGATCTTGTCGCGTACGTGGTCGTGAGCCTCTGGGTCATGAACGGCATCACCGGGTGGGCGCTCTTCCGCCTCCGGCGCACCCGCCCGGACCTGCCGCGGCCGTACCGCGTCCACGGCTACCCGGTCGTCCCCGCGCTCTTCATCGCGACCGCGGTCTTCGTCGTCGGGAGCATGCTCATCCTCGACCTGCGGAACGCCCTCATCGGCCTCGGCCTCACGGCCCTCGGCATCCCGGTCTACGAGTGGTTGCGGGTGTCGGCGGCGCGACGGGGGGCCGAGGCGGGGGATGCGGCCGACGATGCCCCATCCTCGAAGACGGACGTGTAGACGCGCCGATGGAACCAGTGGGGTCCCGCTTCCGCGCCGGGCGCGAACCGGCCGCGGGGCGCGTACCCGCTGCGGACGCCGCGCGCCACCTGCGTGAGCGCGTCCACGTCCTCGTCATCCACCACGTCCAGCATCCAGATGTCGTCCCGCGCGTCGAACTTCGCGTCATCCCAGGAATAGCGATGCCACACGAACCGGGTCCGCTGCGGGTCCACGGGGTCCGGCATGTACGCGTTCACGCTGAGCCCCCACGGGTAGAAGTTCAGCGTCATGTTGGGGAACAGGAACCACCAGAGCGCAAAGACACGGCGACCCGCAGAGTCCCGGAACCGCTCCGGCAGGAGGTCCGGATCGAAGCCGTGGTCCGGGTTGCGCGCGTACGCCCACTGGAGGGCCCCATGCCCGTGGAGTTCCGTGGTGTACGTGGCAAGGTCGATGGCTTCCGAGAGCCCGCCCGGGCGGCTGTGGATGTACGGGATGTGCAGCGCGTCCATGTAGTTCCACGCGTGCTGCTTCCAGTTCCCGGCAAGGTCCCGGACTTCGCCGCGGGCCGGTCGCCGCTCCAGGGAATCGAACGGGAGTTTGCCGAGGCTTTCGCGGACGGGCGCGATGGCATCATCGAATGGGGCCGCGGGAGCACCGGGGCAGGCGAAGAGGAGCGGGCCCCACTCCGCCACCGGCAGTTGCCGCAGGTGATCGCAATCCCGCGGCACATCCTCAACGTCCTCGAAGCCCGGTTGCGACACGTACCGGCCCTCCGTGTCGAACTTGCGCCCATGCTGCGGGCACGTGACCGAGCGGTCCCGGTCCGGGCCTTGGACGAGGGTGTGCCACGCGTGGGTGCACACGTTCGGGAACATG
>JBFILE010000710.1:0-1394 GCA_041599855.1 Thermoplasmatota archaeon | reverse complement strand
CTCAAAGCAGCACGAGTCCCCGTGTTCGCCGAGTACTCATCCGTCCCCATCCGCGTCTGCACCATCAAGCAAAGGTCGTGGATCGGCACCTCACGCGCGCGCAACTGCGCGGCCCCAGCCTTCGCCACCGCAAGCGCGCGGGGAATCCGCTCCCGGAACTCCCGCGCATTCTCAGCCTCATTCAAGACCGAGAGCATCCCCTGCTGCACGCCATGCACCCACGGCGGAGTGGAATGCCGCTGCACCTCGATCCCCCGCACCTTCAATGTCCCATCCTCGAATTTCCCGTAGTACCGGTTCGGCACACCCACGTCACTCGACGTGGAGTGCGTCTTCGAAGGCAGGAACACGATCCACTTGTACACGCCTTCCACGTCCATCGGAACGCCGACCTCCTCGCTGATCCGACGCGCGATGCGCATCGCATCCGCCCGCGTGACCCCGGGCTTCTGCAGGAAAGTGCAATCCGTCATGGTGTGCACCATCTCGTACCCGTGCCGTTGCCCCACCTCCCTCGCGCGCGTCATCCCCGCACGGCCGAGGCATTGGATGGCCTGGTGGACTTCGGCGCATCCGAACCGCGCGTTCCGGTACCGGAAGTACCCGAAGCACACGACGCCGAGGGCCTTGTGCTCGCTCTTCACGGCTTTCGCCTTCTCCACTTCATTCGGGTCCACGTCCCCCGCGGTAGCCGCCTTCCGCAACACCGCCTT
Source organism: Thermoplasmatota archaeon (assembly GCA_041599855.1). Taxonomy (GTDB): domain Archaea; phylum Thermoplasmatota; class SW-10-69-26; order JACQPN01; family JAJPHT01; genus JBFILE01. The sequence continues at coordinate 681 of JBFILE010000710.1, read as the reverse complement.
CACGTACCGTCGGTGCGACCAGAGCCGCTTCAGCACCTCCGACTGGTGGCCCTGGAACCGCTGGCACGCGTGAAGCCCCAGTTCCGGGATCGGAGGCGCGTCCGGGCAGCACTTGCAGTTGATCGTGTCCGACGAGAGGTTGTGCTTGACAACAAGGCTCGGGTAGTACCCGCTGAAATCGCATGCAGCCACGTCCTCGAAGATCCCGGGGTCCGGGTTCATGATCTGACCCCCGCGGTCCACGGCGCACAGGGTCGCGACGTCCTTCCATTCCTCGCTCAGGTTCCGCTTCCACGGGAGGGCCGTGCCCCGGTCGCACGCGAGGTCGATCTGCATCTGCTGGAGGGCGTACCCGGCGCCGTTCCGGTTCACGTCCTGGGCCCTCCGGTTGGATACCCGGGCGAGGTACAGGATGCCGTGGATGTCCTTCCGGTCATCCTCCGAGTCCAGGGTCTTCTTCGAGAGGTCGATGTGCCACCGGCCCCTGAGGTAATACGCGTGCGTCTTGAAGAGCCAGCGTCCGTACGTGTGGATGCTCTTCCCCATCTGGTCGGGACTGTCCGGGTGCGGGTCCGAGTCGCGGCCGAGTCGCACACTCCCGTTGATGCCGTGCTTCCGGATGCGCCGCAGGAGGTACGGGATGTCCCACCGGTCCCCGTGGCGCGTCGTGAGCACGTCCGG
>JBFILE010000709.1:0-1395 GCA_041599855.1 Thermoplasmatota archaeon | reverse complement strand
GCCGCCGCAGGTGTCCTTGATCGCATCCACCCACGCGGCGGTGGCCCCCGGCTCGTCCACGATTATCTTGATCTCTGCCGCCGCCTCCAGCATGTGCTTGGTCGGCGGCTTGTCCCGCTTCGGGGAGACGGTGATGTGGTCGGCCACCGCAGGGTCGATGTCGTAGGCGCCGCAGGTCTCGATGTGTACCCCCATCCCGGCGGCCCGTATGGCGGCACACAGCTCGGGCAGCGCGGGCTGGACGCAGGGCTCCCCCCCGGTCACCACGACGAAGGGGGCGAGGCTGGCCGCGGCCTCCGCCGCGATCTCTGCCGGGGCCATGCGCGCCACGTCCCCGGGGACGTAGTCCTTGTGCCACGTCCCGGCCGAGTCGCACCACGGGCAGCGCACCGGGCAGCCGAAGGTGCGCACGAAGAAGGCGTGCCGCCCCACGTGCTCCCCCTCCCCTTGGAAGGCGTCGAACATCTCGTGGACCGGTATCGTCGGGGCGGGCATCAGTCCGGGCGGTAGGTGGCCGAGTTCTTGGAGTCCTCGAACACCGTGCAGCGCACCACGTGCGCCCTGCCGCCGGTCAGCTCGCGGACGCTCTCCGAGGCGAGCCTGTAGGCCAGCGCGGCCACCCCCTCGCACGAGCAGTCCTCCACCACCACTAGGTCGATGATCGCCCGGGGGTCGTCGCCGTGGCACGGCAGCCCCTTGAATAACTCCAAGTCGGGGTCGTCCGCGTTGATGAGGAAGGTGTGGTCGAAGTGGGCGGCCAGCTCGGCCTTCAACCCGCCCAGCCCGCCGAAGTCCACCACGAACCCGCAGGCATCCAGCTCCCCGGCGGCAAACTCGAACTCGAAGCCCCAGTTGTGCCCGTGGATGAAGCGGCAGTGCCCGGCGTGGTTCGGCTGCTTGTGGCCGAACGGGAAGTTGTCGTATCTCTTGGCGCAGGTAATCATTTTGAAAGTTTTTCTTGCAATCAATTCAAGGGCGGCTATTCTTCCCCCCATGCACTACGACTTTTTCTCCTACGCCGAGACCTCCCGCCGCCCGTGGGCCGCGCAGGTGGCCCGGGGTGCCCGCTGCCACTCGGTGGAACTCCCCCCCGGACTCGCCCCGGAGGCGGCGATAGCAGCCGCCCGGAAGCTCGGGGTGCCCTACGGGTCCTCGCGCAGCGGGGCCTTCGAGATACAGACCGATGCGGGCATCTGGTCGCGGTCGGACGGGCGGGGTCATGGGAGGTTGACGGACGCGGGGTCGGTATTCAAATCTTGGGATCAGCTGGCCGCCGAGGAGGTCGCGGCCTGATACGCCCCCTCCTGTTCGAGCGCGTAGGCGAGCGCCGCCCCCCAGCCCCCCGCGTAGGGGACGGGGTCGCGCCTGCCGATGGCGTGGAAGGCGAGGATCATG
>JBFILE010000708.1:0-1404 GCA_041599855.1 Thermoplasmatota archaeon | reverse complement strand
CTGACGCGCGCGGCGCGTCGAGGAAGGCGCGGCCCTCTTTCAGGGGACCGCTCGCCGTCCTCTGAGGCAGCGACCCCCAGCAGGTCCCCGCGTCCCACGACCGGTCACGAGGACGACGCCGCGTGGACGGATTAGTCGATGTCCACGCCTGGCCCCGCGTAGACCGTGGCGTCGTCGACGTAGACGCTGTCGTCCGCGGGCGTCGGGTCGAAGAGGATGGTGTCCCGCACGAGGTGGACCCAGTATTGCCGGTCGCCGAGGCCCGCTCGCGGATTGCCGGCGGCGTCCTCTCCCAGAAGGGGCACTTCGAGTGAGGCCGTCGCCTCAGCACCGCCCGGGACACCATCGAGGCTCACGGCGGCCACGTAGTGCCAGCCCGTGCATCTCAAGCCCGTCGGCCACACACAGTTCCGCGCTCGCTCCCACACGTGCACTTGGACCCGGTCGTGGACATCGATGCCCCGAAGTTCCCCGATCGTCACGTCGATGCGCCGGGTCCCTTCATTGACACCGTGGTCTTCCGCGGCGTCCGACGCGGGCGTGATCCCGTGGATGTCGATGTCCGCGATCCGGAGGTCCGCGATGGGCACGTCGCACGGTGGGGCAAGCGCCGGGGGGTCTGTGGCACGGGCGTTCCGGATGACCCCGTAGCTCGAGATGTTCAAGCCGTCTCGCGCCCCGCCCACGATGAGGTCGCGGCCATCCCACAGGAGGCTTCCGACACCATGCGTGCCGTGAGCGTAGAGCGTGGAGTCGCCGGTCACGAGGTCCACGCGGGTGAGAAGACCGGTCCCGTAAGTGGACACGATCGCACCCCCGGCCCCGTCAAGGGCGAGGCCGGAAGTGCTTCCGCCCAAGTCGGCGACGAGCCGCAGGGCACCCGTCGAAGGATCGATCTCGATGAGCCGGCCGTCGATCGCGAGGATGTACGCGGTCCCATCCGCCGCGACGTCCGTCGCGAAGCTCCCGGTCGGCGCGTCGGACAGGAACGTGGTCGCGCCCGTGCCGCACGTGATCAGGTAGTTGCCGCGGTCGATGCTGCTCGCGCTCACGACGCCGAGTCGGCCATCGGGTCGGAGGTAAGCGCCGGCCCGCACGTCGCTGAGGTGCTCGGTCGTCCCGTCCGCCCGGAGGACGCCGAGGCCCGCGAAGGCCCCGTCCACCATGTAGCCGTAGAGGTTTCCGGCGGCGTCACACGCTCCGAGGATGCTCACCGCGGTCGTTTCTTGAAGGATCTCCTGAGACCCGCTCGCCCGCAGGACGTGGAGTCCGCCTCCGGGGAATCCCGCAAAGACCGGGCCCTGGGGGCAACGGCCCGCTGAATACCAGATCTGATCCGGTCCCGCGACCCCCTCGATCTTGACGGCGGGAATATCAGAGATCGCGAGGGTGAACCCGTAGCGG
>JBFILE010000707.1:0-1407 GCA_041599855.1 Thermoplasmatota archaeon | reverse complement strand
GTGTTGTTTTTCCGTCGTCGTCGTCGTCGTCGTCGCCCTCTGTGCTCTCCGTGACTCTGTGACCTCTGTGTGAAATTCGCAGTGCACAGGGTTCAACCGGCGCGGGAACCATCGATGGCCAGGCAGCAAAGGATCGGCTGCGCCACATGCGCGGGGCGACGGGCCCGGCCGGTTCACCTCCGCACTGCCGAAGTCGTGCACAGGAAAACCTAATGGCAGGCCGCACGACTGCCCGCCCGGTTCCATGCCCCCGACCACGAACTCCCCGACGACAAAGGCATTCCTCCTCGCAGGAATCCTCCTTGCGACCGGTCTTGCCGGATGCGTCACCCAGGCCCCCACCACCTCGGTCAGCCCTGCCGCATACGAATCCGCCACCTCTCCGGAACCCGTCGTGGATGCCGTCATCGAGCGCAAGCACGACCATTCGGACGCCGCCGAGCACCAGCTTCGCTCCGCGTCCATGGAACTCCTGGCGTTCACAAGCCTCGGCGAGAACAAAACCGCCATCGGCACCTACGGTGAGATGGACATCGTCGGCGACCGTGCGTACGTGGCCGTCCTCGGGGACGGAGGCGAAACGCCCGGCATCGTGATCCTCGACATCGCCACGCGCGACGACCCCCGGGTCATCTCGTTCACTCCCGTTCCCAAGACGCGCCTCGCCGACGTCAAGGGCCACCCCGACGGCCGCTGGGTCTTCGTGGGTGCCCAGGCGTGGTCCGCGAGCACGTCCCTCCCGCAGCGCCTCCGCCAGCCGGATGCGGATGTCGCGTCCAACGGGACCTCGCAGGGTCAATGGGCGAACCAGAACGGCCTGCAGGTCTACGATGCCGCGAATCCGACGGACGTCAAGCTCGTGGCCGGCCACTATTCCAATGAAGGCTGCCACATGGTGAGCGTGAAGAAGATCGGCGGTGGCACCTACGTGTTCTGCGTGGGCACGGCCATCAGCGTCTTCCGCTTCGACCCGAGCGGGCCCGCCGTCCGACCGGTCGCGGTGTACGCGCCCCAGTCGGGCGACGGCATCACGAACGTCCTCGGGAACGACCGCACCAACGCGGAAGGGTTCATCACCGAGACCCGCCTCGGCGCGCGACCCCACGACATGACGGTGCAGGATGACCCGATCACCGGCCGCCCCGTCATGGTCGCATCATACTGGGACTGGGGATTCCGCGTCGTGGACGTCGCAAACCCTGCGAGCCCTGTGGAACTCGGGGCGTGGACGGGCGCGGGCGCGAAGCATTGGGAAGGCAATGCGCACACGGCCATGCTCACGGCAGTGGAAGGCCGACGCGTCCTCGTCGCCATCCCGGAACTCCTGAGCGACAACCCCGCGGGCGTCTTCATCATCGACGCGGAGGACTACTCCCGCCTGACGCTCCTTGGCGAATGGTATGCGCC
>JBFILE010000706.1:0-1411 GCA_041599855.1 Thermoplasmatota archaeon | reverse complement strand
TGGCGTCCGGTCGTGAACGCGACGGAGAAGGTGCCGGTCGTCATCATCATCTCCCCCTACTTCCTCGGCGCGAAGGCGGAACTCCCCGACCCGCCGGGCAGCGGCACCTACGGGGACACCGTGAAGTTCCTCGTGCCCCGCGGCTACGCGGTCGCCCTCGTGGACCTCCGCGGCACGCGGAATTCGGACGGCTGCGTGGACCTCGCCGGCCCTGCCGAGCGCGGGGACGCATACGCCGCAGTGGAATTCTTCGGCGAACAATCGTGGTCCAACGGCAAGGTCGGCATGATCGGCGTGAGCTATGACGGTCTCACCCAGATCGAGGCCGCAGCGATGAATCCCCCGCACCTCGCAGCCATCGTCCCCATCGCCCCCGTCACCGACTGGTACCATGCCGTCGGGAAGGGCGGTGCCAAGTACACGGGGTGGACCCCGATGACGCCGTTCGGGTACAACTTCAACTACGGGATGGAAGTCAACAACCCCAACCCGGACCGCAAGGACGTGTACATCGACCGCGCCCCCCACCAGGATTGTGCCATCCGCAACCAGGTGGGAAGCGACGACCTGTCCGGCGACCTCAACGACTGGATGAAGGCTCGTGACATGCGGGAGATGGGGCGGAACTCGACGGCCCCCATGTTCTACGTGCACGGCCTCTTGGACGTGAACGCCCGACCCGACCACATCGTGCCCTGGTACAACAACTACGGCGGCCCGAAGAAGGCGTACCTGTGGCAGTTCCCCCACGCGTCGCCGAATGACGCGAACACGGGCCGCGCGCTCTGGTTCAACGACGTCATCAAGTGGTTCGACCACTGGCTCCTTGACATCCCGAACGGCGTCGAGGCCACCCTCGGAACCGTGGAGGTCCAGGACAACTTCGGCCGCTGGCGCCACGAGGAGGCATGGCCGCCCGAGGACATCACGGATCGCACGTTCCTCCTCGGCCCCGGAACCCTCACCGAGGCCCCCGCGGACGCCGAACCGCAGACGTGGCGCGAGAACCCCTTCGAGGATTCCTATTCCTTCGGGTTCCGCAGCGGCCGCGTGGGCGACTCCCAGAGCGACTCCCGCCTCGTGTTTGCCGGGGAAGAGCTTGCCGAGGACGTCCATTACGTCGGGCGCCCCGCGGTCGATGCGTACATCTCGTCCACGCGCGAGAACAGCTTCGTCGTCGCCCACCTGTACGAGATCCAACCGGACGGCTCCTGGGTCTACCTGAACCGCGGCGTCCATTCCATTCGTCACCGGGACGGCATCGACAACCCGAAGCCGGGCACGCCTGGCGAAGTGTACCGGGTCCATGTGGAGATGCAGCCCGTGGACTACGTGTTCCAGAAGGGCCACGCCATCGGCCTGACCATCACGTCGAACGATCGGTCGTACATCGGCATCGCGCCGCCCGCAG
>JBFILE010000705.1:0-1422 GCA_041599855.1 Thermoplasmatota archaeon | reverse complement strand
GCACGGGCCGCGAGGGGTGGGTGGGACAGTTGGGGCCCCCACCAGCCCACCCCCAACCTCGCCGCGCCGCGCGCGGTTTGGGGGCACCCCAGTCGACAAGTCATCCACGAGGGGTCGTCTCCAGGGGGAGGCGGCGTCGGGCGGAGGGGTTTGGTGCTGCCGAGTCACGCGAAGCGCGGCGAGGTTGGGGGTGGGCTGGTGGGGGCCCCAACTGTCCCACCCACCCCTCGCGGCCCGTGCACGAACCACCACAAACCCTTGCCACCGTGCGCGAACCTCCTGAACCCTCGAGACGGCGCGCTCACGGCGAGGAACCTGCTGGCCCGCATATCATCGGCATCTCCCCTGCGCGTCCCGCGCGGCCCCGAAGCGCCCGCCCTGCCCACTCACACCCGCGCGGGGTGCGGGAGCTTCTTCCACCGGTCGTTGAACCCGATGCGCTTCGCGGTCGCCGAGAGGTCCTTCACCAGCCGCTCCTCCTGTCGCGCGAAGTACGCGGCTCCCGTGCCCATGGTGACGACGCTCACGCTTGCAAGGGCGAGGAGGAGGCCGAGGACGACGAACCCGCCTTCGAGCCGGTCCATGACGGGCGCGAGGACGTTCACCCCGAAGAACAGGGCGAAGACGACGATGGCGCCGTCGCTCACGTGCATGATGCGCCCGTGCTCCTCGGCGAGGCTGCGGACGATGAAGCGGCCGCGCTCCTCGATGCGGGCACCGAGGCGTGAGAAGAGCCACCGGGGCACGAGGACGACGGTGAGCGCGATGCCGGCGAGGAACGCGACCGCGGCCGCCGTGACGAGTCCCCCGGCGGAGGGCTCGGAAAGCGCGACGACGATGCCGCCTGCGATGAGGACGGCGAGGCCGGTGGCGAACGCGGTCGCCTCCGCGGTCTTCCGCATGGTGCTGGATGGAAAATCCTGGAATGGTGTGAGATGCAGGAGCGCGCCCTGCTCGCGGCGGCGCAGGTGGAACCGGAGCGCCGCCTCGGACGCCATGAGGCCGATGCGGGGCCAGATGGTCTGGCCGAGGAAGCGCCCCACGAAGAAGGAAGCCACGAGGGCCCCGAGGATGCCGTACAGCCAGAGCCCAAGGTCCGTGACCATGGTGAGGACGAGGGCGGCGGCCATGCCGACCGCGTACGCGATGCCGATGGGGATCGCGAGCTCCTTGTCGAGAAGGGGCAGTCTCTGGCGCAGTGAATGAGGCGAATGCATCCCGATCCCGGATGCACGGCTCGCTGCACTTGGCGTTTTCGGAATGGGGCGCGGCGTGATACACCGTCACGAGGACCATGGGTCCGGGGGCGGCTATGTCCGTCAACCCGGGGGCGCGCGACCGGGGTTCGGATCCGGAATCCGCATCCTCCCAGCAGGCGCGTCACGGGGGAGGCGGCGCGGGCGGAGGGGTGGGGTGCAGGTC
>JBFILE010000704.1:0-1444 GCA_041599855.1 Thermoplasmatota archaeon | reverse complement strand
TGATACTGACCCCTGGTCGGACGATTTTGCTTCCGTTGGCATGCCGGGGATTCGGCCCCATCGCGCGGCGGGTCGACCGCGCAAGGACCCCCGCCGAGGGTGTCCATGGGGGCTCCTTTTCTACGAGCGCGTTCTTCCGGCACGTGCGTGTTCTGCCCCGACGACAAGACCCTCATGCGCCTCGCCAACGGCGTGCGCACGTGCCCAAAGTGCGGCGCGACGATGGGGGCGAAGGCGGTCAAGAGCCTTCGCGTGAAAGGAGTCGTCGAGCGACGCAACGACCGCTTCGACGACCTCGGCGTCATCGAGGACCCCTCGAAGTTCGACGTCCAGATCTGGCCCATCGACGACCAGGTCCGGTGCGGGAAATGCGGCAACTGGGGCGCCTTCTACTACATGCGGCAGACGCGGCGGGCCGACGAGCCCACCACCCGCTTCTACCAATGCACGAAGTGCAAGCGCAAGTGGAAAAGCGGGAAATGAGGGGCAGCGGCCCCGGACATCGGCCATTGAGGTGTACAGATGTATGAATGTACAACTGTACGCTTGTATTCCTCCCTCGGGCGCGGGAGGCTGCCACGACAATCTGGCAAATCCCGCCTGCGCACCGTCTACGCAACCAACCCGCTGAGCGCCGTCCACCCGAGCCACACCGCAAAGCCGGCAAGCATCACGGCACTCGCGTAGCTCACCACCATGAGGGCACCCTTCACGCGGCTTCGCATCCACACGACGAGCCACGCGAACACGAACACCCAGCTCACGATGCCGGCAAAGAATCCCACGAACACGCTCCAGCCGAAATCCTGGAACAGCCCGGTTCCGACGCCGCTCCACCACGCGAAATTGTAGGGGCTTGTGATGGCGAGGACGAATCCGGCCACGAACGTGCCTTTCGCCGCGACCCGCTTCACCTGGGACTCATCGAGGGTCGGCATTGCCCCGCCGTTGCCGCGGCTCGCTTCCGCCGTCCGCCATGCGCCGTAGGCGAAGAACAGCATGAGGGCGGACCCGCCGAGTGTCAGGACGTCGAGGACGGTCGTGTTCCCTGCGATGAGGCGCACGAGTCCGAGGGCCATGAGGCCGCAGAACGTGGCATCCGCCGTGGTCGCGCCGAGGCCCACTGTGACGGCGGGCCAGTAGCCGCCGCGGATTCCCCGGTCAGCGGCGTAGGCGAGGATGGGTCCCGGGGGCATGGCGAGGCTCAGGCCGAGCACGAACCCGAACACGAGTGGGAAATCGGTGAGGGAGAACGCCATGTCCGACTCGCGGGGAGCCGGGGGACGGGATTTAGCGGTTTGTGCGGCATGGGGAGCGCGCGGCCACGATTCAGACGATTCCGCCGTGAATCGCGGGACTTGATTCTGACGTGGCAACGAGATGGTGCGATGACCGCGGGTCGCGAGGGGTGGGTGCGACAGTTGGGGCCCCCACCAGCCCACCC
>JBFILE010000703.1:0-1445 GCA_041599855.1 Thermoplasmatota archaeon | reverse complement strand
GCGGCGCCCTCTCCATGGTGCTCGTCATCATGCTCCTCGGGGCGGACGCATCCGCGATTGTAGGCGGCAACGCGACCTACGTGGACACCGACGTGGTCGGTCGAACCAAGGAAGCCGTACCCGTCCAATCCATTCTCGCCGTCGACGGTCACCGTCTGGGGGGCGGGATCCCGGGATGGCTTGTCGGGGCAGACCAGAGTGAGTCCGGCCGTTGGCCTGCGGTCGTGGATTTCTACGGTGCCGACTCCCTCATCGTGCTTCCGTTCTGGCGGTCCGGCGACTACACGTCGATCGACGTGTTCGCGATGTCGACCCGGCAAACGAACGTGTTCCACAGCCTGGAGGCGAGCTACAAACACGTTCTCGGCATGGAGATGCTGTCATTGGACCAGGTCGTCCTTCCCGTGAACCGCAGCTTGGGGGATGTTCCGACGCTCATGCCGGAATCCTTGCCCATGAGCCGCATCGTGGTCGGCCGAACGTCGGACAGTGGGGCCATGGAGGAGCGTCGTCTCGCGTACGCGTTCTGGGTCGTGCAGGAGGATTGGCGGACCCCGACCCACGCGTGGTGGGTCCGGGCGGAGATAGTCGTGCCTCCGGAAGGGCCCATCGATGCCCACGATGCGCGATTGAAGGATTTCGTCGCTGATCTGACGGGCCACCTGTTCACGCTGCCGGACTCCCGCGCCGGGTCCTCCGTCGCAGAGATCCTACTCGATGAAGGCTGGATGGGGTGGTTGCTGGTGATCGCGTCCGCCGGAATCCCCGCCGCCACCATGACGGCAGGCGTCGTGGTCATGCGGCGCGCGGGGAAACGCTGAGGGCTCGCGCTCCTGTCGGGTTCCCTTGGCCCGGAACGCTGCACTGCGGGAACCGTCGATGGCGGGGCAATTGACGGCCCGCAGGACTCGTCCGCGGGTGGGGGCGGCATGCGGCCTTCACGAGCCGGCGCGTAAGCATGACCGTCCACTGGGCCTCGCGTGGTAATCGTGCTGCACGAGCACGGTGGTGGTGGGTCGAATGATCGTCGGAAATCCGTCCCCACTCCCCCATGGCCGGCACATCGCGGTCGGTGTCCCACGCGATGAGGGCCGCCCACAGTCAGGTCCTGGCAAACAACGAGGATGCGCGCCCGATTGCCGATTTAAGCACGAGGCCTCAGATGCGGGTGTGCCGGTCAAGCCCGGCCCCTGCCCACCTCACGCGGCGTCGACGCGACCGGCGATCACCCACTCCGACTACCGGCTCCGCCCGTGGGGCTCGCGTGCATTGCGACCGCCGCGGCCCAGGATCGGGGGCGGAACGCATTACGGAGGTACAAGCCGTGGGGTGCTCCTCCGGGGCCGGGTCCGATCGGGCCGTCCGACCGATGATTGCCCTCCTCGAGCGGGTCAACATGCCCCGCGTCACCACCTCGCAGCCCGCTGGCGCATGGGCCAAGGGGG
>JBFILE010000702.1:0-1455 GCA_041599855.1 Thermoplasmatota archaeon | reverse complement strand
TGGTGGACGGGGCGGGCGCGGTGAACGGGTCTTCCACATCGGCCAACGAGTCGTCGGCGTCCGGCAGGTCGCCGGGTGCGTCGGTTTCGAGGGCGTCGTCGCCGTCTTCGGCGTCGACAACGTCCACGACGTCGAGGACTTCGTCGTCCTCGTTGTCCGCCACGTCCCAGGTGTCTTCGGATGTCGCGCGGGTTCGGGGCGTTCCGGAGGGTCCCGTGGCGTCCACGTCGTGGATGGCGTCGTCCCCGGTCGATTCCTCGGTGTGGTCGCGGGATTCGTCGTGGGCGTCGTTCGGGTCGGCGGGAGTCATCAGGATTCGTCCTCCTCGGCTGCGCGTCGCACCTTGGATGCGAGGCCGCCGGGTGCTTCGTCCACGGGCGCGCGGACGACGACTTCGAAGCCTTGGTCCTTGTCGCCTTCGCGGGGGTTGCCGGATTGGCCTGCGGCAACGGCCGGGGAGTCGGTGTCCGGCCAGTCAAGGGGCACGTCCAGGTGGGACGCGAGGCGTTCGAGAACGGGTTTCAGGGAGAGTTCGGTTTCGTCCACGGCTTCCACGTAGACGCCGCCGCTCATCTCGGCCACGCGGGCGAGGGCGGGGACGTCGTCGCCGCCGAGGATGATGGCGTGGACCATGATGCGGAGGGCGCGGGCGCGTTCGGCGACGCCGGTGAAGTCGAGGTCGTAGGCGTCGCCGTCGGTGACGACGAGGATGGCGCGGTCGCGGACGGTGTTCAGGTTCTCGAAGCGGGCGAAGGCGGCTTCGAGGGCACCGACGACGTTCCCGGGCCCGCGGGGGGTGATGCGGGAGAGGTCGCCGAGGGGGGCGGTGCCGAGGTCGCCGAAGGCGGCGAGGGGCTCGGTCACCCGTTGAAAGGGAGCGATTTCGACGCGCGTCACGACGTCGCTTGCCCGTGAGATGAATTCGTGGACCGCGTATACGGCGGCCTGGTACCGCGTCGGGTACGTGTCCAGTTCGCCCATGGAGTGGCTTGCGTCGAGGAGGATGGAGAGGTCCACGCCGGGTTCGCGTCGGCGGGGTTGGGGGCGGATCTGGATGGGGGTGCGGGTGCCGATGCGTGTGGGGAGGTCGGGGGTGGCTCCGCGGACGACGAGGGCGACGGCCCCGACGGCAATGGTGTCGCCGAGGCGGACGGTGGCGCCGGCGAGGCGCTCGGAGAGTTCGGGGCCTGCGGTCGCGAGAGACTCGAGGGACGCGCCGAAGGGGGCCTCGAGGACGAGGACCTCCGCTTGCGGAGGCTTCCGGGAGAACGGCGAGGACGAGCGCACTTGCGGCGAGAGCGCGATGGCCCCTTTTAATACTTGTTTCGTTGGCGCGGGCGCGTTTGCGGAGGTCGGGGCGGGGTGCGAGGTCGGCGGGGAGAACAGCTGCTTCGGGGAGATCGTGAGCGGGCGGCGGGGGGACCAGTGACCGTAGGCGGCGGCCGGCGGGTGAGG
>JBFILE010000701.1:0-1456 GCA_041599855.1 Thermoplasmatota archaeon | reverse complement strand
GCTCGCGATGAAGAAGAGGACGAAGAACGGCGCGATCGTGAAGAACACGTCCCAGTTCTGGGCCACGCTCTTCAGGTCGCTGACGCGCACGTCGTGTTCCTGCGAGCCGGAGTCCCGTGCCGTGTCGGTGATGGCGTACCGAGCGTACACGTACCCGGCGAAGGCGAGGAGTCCGCCGATGATGAACGTCCAACGGAGGTTCCCCTTGAAGAGGTCGAGGAGGGCGAAGCCGGCGGCGAACCCGCTCACGTACCCGAAGACGTTGACGAAGTTGAAGGACCCCATCTCGCGGCCCCGTGCGTGGGCGGGGGTGGCGTCGCTGAGGATGGCGAGGCTTGGGACGATGATGAGGGCGGCGGCGACGCCGTGGAGGGCGTTGACGAGTGCGACGATGGGCACGTTCGTCGTGAGGGCGATGCCGGCGTTGGATACCACGGCGACGAGGAGGCCCGCGAGGAGGATGGCCCGTCTGCCGTGGCGCTCGACGGCGACCCCGGCGTAAATGACCGTGATCATCTCGAGAAGGGGGGCCAGGGAAACGATGATGCCGTACGCGAAGTTCCCGTACTGCTGGAAGTACTGCTCGATGGGCACGTACTTCGCGAACGCGACGAGAACGATCCCGAACGAGACCCGGATGAGGAACGTCGAGATGTACACGGCGCTCAGGAGTTTCACGTACGCCGCGCGTTCAGATTCGTCGGGTCGGGGGGACCCACCGAGGAGGGCCGCGGCTCGGGCGCGGAATCCGACGTCGGACGAACCCTCCATGACAACCCCGGTGACAAACCCCTTCGTCAATAATCTTCCGGCGCCGCTCAGCCTGCGGATCAGCGGTGCAGGCCGGGGCCGGGGCAGCAGGCAAGAAGCCGGTTGCGGGCCACCCTCGACGCGCATCCTGGCCGCGCGCCGATGCCTCGACGGAACCGGGCGGGGCACATTCCGCGGCCGGGACCGTCTGCCGATCCGGAATCGGGAGCGGTCCCTCGCGCCGCACGATCCACGAGCAACCCTGCGGGTAGGCGCCAGGCCGCGCGCGAAGGCCCCCCCGCTCACCGGGCGTTTCCCGGCGCAGGGCCGTTCGGCCCGCGTCGCGTTCGCATCATAGGAGGGAACGGAGCATGCGGGCGTAGGCGTTGTCGCGGGATGCCATGGCTTCGAGGGACGACCGTATGGTGGCGTCCGGGGCCTGTGCCGCGGCTTCGCGCAGCCGCACGGCGGACAATTCCTGCACGTGGGACCACGTCTGGACGAGTTCGAGGGGGGTGCCGGTTCCGAGGCGCGGCTCCCGCGGCGGGGAACGTTGCCATTCATGGACGACGCGTTCGAGGGCGCGCTCGTCCTCCTCGGCCGCCTGGCTCATGCGGGCAAGCACTCCGGCGAGGGCAGGGTCGTGCACGTGCTCGACCAGGCTCCGGAAGCGTTCGCTCCGGATATGGTTCTTCATGATGAGAAG
>JBFILE010000700.1:0-1457 GCA_041599855.1 Thermoplasmatota archaeon | reverse complement strand
TCGCACGGCCATTTATCACCCCAAGGAATTATATTTGGAATGCTGTTCGGGCGTTCAATGCGCATCATCATCCTTCTCGCAGCCCTCACCACCATTCTAATGAGCGCGGCGCCTGGTCAAGCCGCCCACGAGTACAACCACTTCGAATTCACCTCGGACGCGCACGGAACCGAAGGATTCACCATGCTGAACGCCGGGTCCGGAACCCGTGGAACGGCCTCGTGGGCCTGCACCGGGAATCCGGAGGCATACTTCCTTGCGCAGAGCGCGGCCCAGTCGGCGGTGGAGTTCTCGAACATCCAGTTCACCACGACGTTCCCCACCATGGAGGGTATCCAGGTGGACGTGGGCGCCTACGATCCCGACTCATCGCTCTTCACCGGGCAGCTCATCGGGTTCTACTTCGGCTCCGGCGGTTCCCAGAGCGCAGTGCTCTCGTTCACCGTGCCCGCCGGCGACTACCTTGCCGTCAAGATCGGCGATTTCGGCAACTGCGAAACCCTGGACACGAGCGGCGCATCCCTGGCATTCACGTCCTCGAGCCCCGCCTACCCGACCCCGGAACTCGGCGCCCTCGTCCTCGCCGCAGCCGGCATCATCGGCGTCGGTGGCTTCGTCGCGTTCCGCCGCTTCCGGTGAACGGGACTTGTCGCAACGGCCGCCGCCGCCCCGAGAAACGGGCGCGGCGGGGCCGCGCGACGCCGGAAGGGTGTCGCGAAAACCTCCATTCCAACACGTTGACCGCGGGCAGCACCTCCGTGGACATCACGCCCCCATCACTCACCATTAGGGCAGGAAATTACCTGGCCTCGGCGATTGGCGGAGAACCGTGCTCAGGCACCCGGCCACTCGATACGAGCCAAACGACCATGACGTATTCGCCATCCTCCCCGGCGTACCCGACGCCCGAATTGGCCACGTTCCTAACCGCCGGTGCCGCGGTCGTTCTCGGCCTCGGCGTCGTCGTGTACAGGCGACGGTCCTGATCCGGACCTTCGCCTCAACTCGGCGACAGGGTGTCGCCGAGACTCCTTTTTTCCCAACGCGGTGCACGCCCGCAATTGCGGGACCTTCGCGGAGGCAATTATCCGGCGATGGATGCAGGACTTGACCCGTGCCCCCTTGGCCCATGCGCCAGCGGGCTGCGAGGTGGTGACGCGGGGCATGTTGACCCGCTCGAGGAGGGCAATCATCGGTCGGACGGCCCGATCGGACCCGGCCCCGGAGGAGCACCCCGCGGCATGTAACTCCGCAATGCGTTCCGCCCCCGATGGCCGCGGCGGTCGCGATGCACGCCATCCCCACGGGCGGAGCCGGTAGCGGGAGGGTAATCGCCGGTCGCGTCGAAGCCGCGTGAGGTGGGCGGCGGCCGGGCTTGACCGGCACACCCGAATCTGAGGCCTCGTGCTTAAATCGGCAATCGGGCGCGCATCCTCGTTGTTTGCCAGGACCTGACT
>JBFILE010000699.1:0-1463 GCA_041599855.1 Thermoplasmatota archaeon | reverse complement strand
GTCACGTCAACGCGTGCCAGCACTACTCCACCGCGTTTGACACCTTCGGTTCGCGCCCCTGTGTCCTGATCGAACGCGGCGCTGTCCGGGTTAGTCTGGACCGGTACTGCGGCTCCGTCTCCTTCGAGTTTTCGGCCAGTCGTGTCACCCTGCCGGCCCTGCGTCAGGCGCGGCGCACCTTCGCCGCCATCACGCGCGACCCCCAGCTTGTGTGCCGCCACCCGGACGGGCTGTACACGTCGGCCAGCGACACCGACGCGGAGTGGGACAGCGGCTACCGTCCCTCCGAGAACCTCACCCAGGCGTTCTTCACCGCCCACATTGCCCGGAGGACCGCTGATGCCACTTGACGCAGGGCTCCCCGAAATCACCGTGTCCCTCCCCGAAATCGAACGACAACAGCGCCACGAGGCGAGCGGCGTCGAGCAAGGCGTCGCCCGCTACCGCCAGTCCATCGCCGAGGCTGAACTCCCCGACACCCCGCCCGGGGTCCTGGCGATGCGGGAGATGATGGGTAGTCTGATCCCTGCGATCCGCGACGCACAGCGGGAGGCCCAGGCCGGGATCACCGCCCAGCAGCGCGGCGCGAACCCGCAGTGGTGGTGGCTCATCAGCTACCTGAGTGCCGAGAAGCTCGCGTTGATTACGGCACGGGTGGTCATGAACAACGCCGGGGCCTTCCAACAGGTCGGCGGTCGGCGCTTCACGGCGGTCGCCATCGGGATCGGCAACCACGTCAAGACCGAGATGGAGTTCGACAACTGGCGGCGTACCTCCAAAGCCGCCGCCTCCAAGGACGTCCCGGACATGTACCGGATACTGACGTCGATGGTGCCGATCGTGAACACCCGGACGTTCAAACGGTGGCGCAAGAAGCTGCGCTCCATCGAGCGCGAGGAGTGGTCGTCTGAGATGAAGACGTCAATCGGCGCGCACCTTCTGATCCTGGCCGCGAAGCACGGCGGCGGGTGGTTTGAAATCCGCTCCGTGTGGGACGGCGGGCGCCGGGTGCGACGTGTGTTCCTCTCGGAAGCTGCTGGTGCCGCGATAGCCGACGTCAACTCCCGGCTGGAAGTGCAGCGCCCGCTCCTCACCCCGATGTTGTGTCCCCCGAAACGCTGGAGAAAAGTATGAGCGCGCCCCCCGTCAAACCCAAGATCAGCCAGGGCGTCCGCGACCTCGTCGCGGTCCTCGCTGAGGACGGAGCGTCGGTCCCGGAGTTGGTCCAGCTAGTCCGCCTCTCAATGACGGACGGCTGTACCCACATGCGCGACGTGATGCGCGCAGCAATCAAGCGAGGGCAATGAATGGCGTACGATGGTGGCTACTACCTCATCAAGCAGGACCTCGTCCGCTCGGGGCTCTACGCGCACTCTGCGGCGGACCCGGACGCGGTGTCCCCGACAGTCATCCGCGCCGTCAACCTGATCCAGGAGACCCCCTGGATGATTGACACCTGGGTC
>JBFILE010000698.1:0-1465 GCA_041599855.1 Thermoplasmatota archaeon | reverse complement strand
CACCCCTCGCGACCCGCGCGATCCCGTTAAGTTGGCACCTCCGGGGGGGGGGTGGCCTACTCTGCCACAGCTTCCACGGTCACCACCGTCCCACTGAATGCAGCATTGCCGCTCAGCGCGTCCACGCGCCCATCCTCGGTCACGTCATTGATGCTCGCTCCGGCGCGCCCATTCGCAATGGCGAGCCGCGTCCCGTCGCGCCCATGGCCCCACCCGTGGGGCAGGCTCACGACACCGGGCATGATCTCGTCACCCACTTCGAGCGGCACCTCGATGGCGCCCGCCGCCGAGGCGACGCGCACCCGGGACCCGTCCACCAACTTGAGCCGGTCCGCATCCTCGGGATGCATGAGCAGGGTGCACGTTGCGGGGCCCTTGGTCAAACGCGGCGCATTGTGCATCCACGAGTTGTTGGTGCGGAGTTCGCGGCGGCCGATGAGGACGAGGGATGCGGGTGCGTCGCCCATGGACGCTTCCGCCCGTGCGAGGTCCGCGAGGTACGCGGCCGGCGCAAGGGCAATCCGTTTCTTCGGGGTGAGGAGACGCGCCGGAAGGCACGGTTCCAGCGCGCCCAGGTCGACGCCGTGGGCGTGCCGCTTCACCCGGGACAGGGAGAGCCGATGGGGACCCATGCGGAGGCCGAGGTCGAGGATGCCTTCGGGGCCGAGGCGCTCCATCGCCGCGTGCGCAAGCTTCGTGCGGATACCCCGACGTTTCCGCGCGTCGATGCGGCCCGCGAGCGCGTGCAGGATGTCCCAGTCGTGGCGGGCGCCCGCGGGAGGCCGGAGAATCGGGGCGCTGTGTTTTGCGGTGTTGCGCACCGTCAGCACGTGGAATGCGAGATCGTAGTGGGGGCGTTCGAGGATGGTGGTGGGCGGGAGGATGAGGTCCGCGTGGCGCGTGGTCTCGTTCAGGTACGGATCGATCGAGACCATGAAATCCAGTCCATCGAGGGCGCGCGCGAGCCGCGTCCCGTTCGGCGTCGACAGGACCGGATTCCCGGCGAAGGTGACGAAGCCGCGCACCCGGCCATGGCCGGGCGTGTCCATCTCCTCGGCCATGGCGGCAGCCGGGAATTCACCCCCGAACTCGGGGAGGCCGCGGACGCGGGTGCGGCGGCGCCCGAAGCTGCCGTTGCGTCCCATGCGGGCGGTGAGGCCGACCACGTCGAATGCGGGCCGCGTGAACATGGCCCCGCCCGCGGCATCCAGGTTCCCGGTCAGGATGTTCAGGACATTGATGAGCCAGTTGGCGAGGCCGCCGAACGATTGCGTGGAGATGCCGACGCGGCCGTAGGCGACCGCCGTGGGTGCCGCAGCAAAGTCGCGGGCGATGGCGCGCAACGCATCTGCCCGGATGCCCGTGGCGGGGGCGACCCGGTCCGGGGAGAACGGGGCCGCGGCGGCCCGCACGTCGTCGATGCCGTCCACGAGCGCCGCGAGCCGCCCCGGCTTCACGAGCCCTT
>JBFILE010000697.1:0-1470 GCA_041599855.1 Thermoplasmatota archaeon | reverse complement strand
CCTGCAAGCTTCAGGATGGTTCCGCTGCCTCCGAAGCCGGCGAGACCACCGCTCGCGAAGAGAGTTCCTTCGACCGCGGCGCTCGCCCAATCCCGGCGCAGGAAACTCCCGGAACCAAGACCGTCGAAAAGATCCGCATCGAGGCCGCTGCCGGCGCCATCGTTCCCCTGATGCCACACCTTTCGGGCGCCGCCGGGACCGTCTCCGATGAGGGCGCCGTTCGCGTCACGCTTCGCGTTCACGTAGATCTCCTGGTTCGAGGTGCGGACCACGCCGCCGTGTTCCACCGCGAGTCGCTCGGAATCCCCGCTTGAGCGGACGGTGAAGATGGCTCCCGTGTCGGCCGGGTTCGCCAAGGTGCGCAGGTTGACACCGGACGCATCGCTGCGTTGTTCCAGGACGTGCGTGGTGCCCGCGCCATCAAGGAGTTCGACGGGCCCGAGGGGCCGGAGGGCACCATCCACCTGCAGATCCTTCCGAACGGCCAAGGCGTCCCCGGCCACCAACGGGCCCTGCACCCAGACCTTCCCGAAGTCGTTGCCGAAGTTCATGACGAGGCCATCCGGGCCGTAGTCAACGAGGGCGCGACCGGATCCACCGTTGTTGCCGACGCCGCCACCGCGCGCGGCGAGGCGCAGGTCGGCTCCTGTGAAGCCCACGGATCCGCCTTTCGCGTAAAGGTCTCCGGCAACCGTTGCCTGGCCGAGGTCGTTCCTGAGCAGGCTCCCGGAATCGATGCCGTCGAGGCGGTCGGCGTCGAGGCCGCTTCCGGCCCCGTCGCGGGCAAGGGCCGTGGCCCACGAGACATCCGGCGTGGCATCGGAGACGATTTGGATCTGGCCCGCCAGCCCCACGAGATCGGAGGTCATCTGTTCATCTGTCGCAAGGAGGGCCTCATCCACTTCAGCGAGACGTGCATCCGCGGCCGCGCGGGTCTCGGTCTCGTTCCTGAGAGCCGTTCGTCGCGCGAAATCGGTTGAATCAAGGAAGTCGAGGGTGTCCGCGTTGCGTACCACGATACCGGTGAGGCCGCTGCCGTCCCCGAGGAAGCGGGTGGCCTGGACGACGCCTTCGATGGTGATGTTCTCTTCCACCGTGCCGTTCCGGTTCACGCGGATGAAGTCATTGCTGTCGAAACCGTCGATGGTGTCCGCATCAAGAAGACTGCCGTCGCCATCCCGATCAAGGACCATGTCCCACATGTCGTCCTCGATGCTGGCGACGAGCTCATCGATGCGCCCGTTCAGGATATGGTCCGCGGCTTCACTCGCGCGACGTTCGGCATCGATGGCTTCGAGGAGTTCCTGCCGTGCATCGTCAAGTTCCGCCACCAAGGCATCGATGTCCTGTTGACGTGTCGCGATCTCGTCCGCGACCATCGCCGCAATGTCCTCGAGCTCGGCAAGGCGCGCGGCCGTTTCGGCCTCGATCAACGCGAGGTGCCGGTCCTTGGCCGCTTCGACCTCGGTG
>JBFILE010000696.1:0-1471 GCA_041599855.1 Thermoplasmatota archaeon | reverse complement strand
CCGAGCAGGGTGCTATCGAGCATTGACAAGCGCGGCGAGGTTTGGGCGGGCGCGCGATGCCCCGTCAAACGCGCGGCAGCCGGTGGGGCCCGCGGATGGGTCCGGTCCGGACGTCCTCCTCGACCAGGTACTCGACGAACCAGCTTGCAGTGTATTCCGTGACCCGCGCGAATGCGCCGGGCTCGTCGAAGAGATGGGTCGCACCGGCGATGACTTCGAGGGCCCGCAGGGACCTCAGGGACGCGTACGCTTCCCGGTTCCACTCCAACACCTGCCGGTCGTTTCCGCCGACAAGGAACAGGACCGGCGCCCGAACCGCGTCGAAGGAATCCCGCGCCAGGTCCACCCGGCCCCCCCTGCACACGACGGCGCGCACCTCCTGGACGCGTGCGGCAGCGGCCTTGAGCGCGGCCGCGGCGCCCGTGCTGGACCCGTTGATTCCAACGGCCATGTCGCGGGTCTC
The DNA here is from genome assembly GCA_041599855.1 of Thermoplasmatota archaeon. Taxonomy (GTDB): domain Archaea; phylum Thermoplasmatota; class SW-10-69-26; order JACQPN01; family JAJPHT01; genus JBFILE01. The sequence goes on along the minus strand of JBFILE010000696.1, from coordinate 1,008 downwards.
ATCCTGCTCCTGCAGCCAATCGATGCAGCGGACCACGCGGTCCGTCATGAGCGGGATGTTGAACCGATGCTCCCGCGTGACCTCATCCTCGTCGGATTCCTCCTCGGTCAGGAGGCCCACGAGAAGGGTGGCGAGTCCCACGTGCCGGAGGTCGGATGCCAAGGCCACGTTGCGGGGGCTTTCGCGCCCGCTCCCGGCACCGTGGGCGAAGATGACGACTCCTGAGGCACCCGGGGGGACCCGGAAATCGGCGTCGATGTGGCGACCGTCCGAAAGCGGGATCGCCGCATGATCGACGCCTTCAGGATGCCGCATGGAACCTCCCCCCGGGGTGGTGCCTGGCATGGGAGCGGGCCGCGTCCGCAAGGATGCGGATCACCTCGTCGTCGGGCACCTGGTCGAAACGGTTGTACCAGAGGCCGACCGCGCGGAAGTCCGGAGGCATGTCCAGGCATACGAAGTCGTCCACTTCCGCGGCGAGCATGGAGGCCGAGGGAGGCGCGCACACGGGCACGGCAAGCACGAGGGTGGATGGCCGGCTTGCTTGAATGCTACGGATGGCGGCAAGGGCCGTTACGCCCGTTGCGATACCGTCGTCCACGAGGATGACGGTGCGGTCGCGGAGGGTCCGTGGCGGCGTGTCCCGCCTGTAAAGGAGGAGGCGTCGTTCGAGTTCGCGGCTTTCGCGGTCGATGATCCGCTCCACCTCGGATGAGGTCAGGCCGAGCCCGCGCACGGTGGCCTCGTTCAGGACGCGCACGCCGCCGGGCCCGATGGCGCCGAAGCCGAATTCGGGTTGCATGGGGGCGCCCAGTTTCCGGACCACGAACACGTCGAGGGGCGCGTCGAGGACTTCCGCCACGCGAGCGGCGACGGGAAGCCCGCCGCGGGCAAGGCCGAGGATGACGGGATGCTGGCCCCGGTAATCGAGCAGCCGATCGGCCAGCTGGTCGCCGGCGTCGATTCGATCGTTGAACATGAAGATCGGAAGGGGTTCACAGCCCGATG
>JBFILE010000695.1:0-1481 GCA_041599855.1 Thermoplasmatota archaeon | reverse complement strand
GCCGCCTCGCCCGCCCTTCGACGCCCAGCCGCCCGCCCGCTCGCCCCCGGCCGCGGGAGTCGCCACCCAGCCGCGCCACCCCGCCTCGTCACGGCGCTTCCCTCAAGTATCGGCAGGCCTTGTCGCCGCCCATGGACTGGGCCGCGTGGCGTGAGGAATTCCCCACCCTCTCCCGGAAGACGTACCTGAACAGCTGCTCCCTCGGCGCCCTGCCGAAGGGCGGCCGCGACGCCATGAACCGGTTCATGGACCTCTGGGAGGAGTACGGTGCGAGCGCGTGGTACGAGATCTGGCTCGGCGAAGTGAACCGCGTGCGCCAACAGTTCGCGACCCTCATCAACGCGGACCTGGACGAAGTGTTCCTCGCACCCAACGTGTCCACCGCCATCGCTCCCATTGCGAGCGCCATCGACGTCAAGCCCGGCCACCACTACGTGGCATGCTCGGACATGGATTTCCCGACACTCACCTACGGCTTCATGGCTCGGCCCGACCTCCAGGTGAAGTTCGCGCGGAGCGACGGCGTCCGCACCACCCTCGACGCCTACCGCGAAGTCGTTGACGAGCACACCGCGGTCCTCGCGACAAGCCACGTCTTCTACACGAGCGGGTACGTGAACGACATCAAGGCCCTCACGAAACTCGCCCACTCCCACGGAGCCATCAGCCTCATCGACGCATACCAGGGCACCGGGCAACTCCCCACCGATGTGAAGGCCGCGAACGTGGACGTGCTCGTCACGGGCGGCCTCAAGTGGCTCCTCGGCGGCCCCGGCATCTCGTACTGCTTCGTGAAGCGCGACCTCCACGAGGAATGGCTCCCCAAGGTGACGGGCTGGTTCGCCCACGCGCGCCAGTTCGACTTCGACCCGCTCAACCTTACATTCGCCCACGATGCCACCCGCTTCAACATGGGGACGCCGCCGACTGCCGCAGTCTATGCGGGCGGCGCCGGGTTGGACATCATCAACGAGATCGGGCCCGCGAAGATCCGTGAGCGCACGAACGAACTCGGGAATGACCTCATCGACCGCGCCCGCGACGCGGGCTTCAAGGTGCTGTCCCCCGAGAACGAGGACGAGCGCGCAGGGATCATCATCATCGAGATGGCGGACCCGAAGAAGGTGGTCGCGAAGCTCGCGGACGAGAAGATCATCGTGGACCACCGGCCCGGGCGCCTGCGGCTTTCCCCCTACTTCTACAACACGATTGAAGAGAACGAGATCGTGATGGATGCGGTGAAACGGGCCGTCGCGTAGGGAATATGCCTTCGCGCTTGCGATTGCACGACTTGGCGCGGACTCAACACACGGGTGTGGAATGGCGGGTCGCGAGGGGTAGGTGTTCCTGGCCGGGCCGCGAGGGGTGGGTGCTGCAGCGCGGGCCATGAGAGGTCGGTGTTGCAGGGCGGGCCGCGAGGGGTGGGTGTGACAATTGGGGCCCCCACCAACCCACCCCCAACCTCGCCGCGCTTCGCGCGG
>JBFILE010000694.1:0-1482 GCA_041599855.1 Thermoplasmatota archaeon | reverse complement strand
GTCGGCGCCGCAGTTGTTGAGTCGCAAATCCACGGGTTCGTTCCCTTCAAGAACAAGCACGTTGGCCGGGTTCCAAACTGCGCTCGTCGGGAATTTGTGATCCCGGACCAGCAGGGCACTCTCCGGCCAATCCCCGCCGACGGGTTCCACCCATACCGCCTGCGCCCGTGCATCCGTGGCGCCGCAGACGCCCACCCACTCGCCCGGCTTCCCAGCTTCGGGTTCCATCTGCGCGTCGCCATCCATGCCGCCCCAACCCCAGCCATGGGGGTCGGCGCTGCAACGATCATTTTCCGCGTCCCATTCGCCGGGTGCCTCCGGGTCACAGACGTAGCCGACCCAATGATCGAGATTGAGGTCGTTCCAAAGGAGGATTGTTCCGACGAAACCCATGATGAGTCCAGCGTTCCTCCCCGTATGTTCCGGGTCCTTGGAGGGGGTCGGATCCGCAGCCAACGGAACCGCACCGTAGATACCGGTCCGACTTCCGAGGGGCCCCGGATCAACATTCAGGGGGAGCGGAATGAGCATCGCGTTCTGCATGTCCACCCACAACCCCCACGTGGCCTCATATCCGGCGTACACGTTGCCGGTTCCGCGCAGGTCCCCGGCACCGCTGACCGCCCTGCCGCCATAATCGTCCGAGGGCTGATTGGGTTCCTTGGCATGGGCCGGAACCACCATCTGCCATGCGCCGTTGAGCGCCTCGGTCGTGGATGAACCCTCCACAATCCCGCCCAGGCCGAGGGGGTCCCCGGCCCAGTATTCCTGGGCCGCAATCAGTATCGGGTTGACAATGCCGATGCCGTGGTCGATTGCCGGGTCGATGATCGCAAGGGTCCCGCCGTACGCGGCATGGAACAGGACGGAGATCTCCTCGTTCAACGTTTCGTACGCATCCACATCGATCCACGCCTCCGGGTCGAGGACATCGACGACAAGGTTGCTGCCGGGAGCGACCCTCGCGTTGGTCACCGTGACCGTCTGGGCGTACGAGATCAGTGAATCGTCGAGGAAGAAACTGTCGAAGCCGGTTCCCAACGTCCATGATTGCGTGGGATACGCTGCCGGGTCGGTGCGGTCCTCGAAGATTCCGGCCCTTTGGGCCTTCGACTGGTTGTAGAAGAACGACGGCTGACGATCCTCGACCGGGAGCCGCCCCTTGTTCGTTGAGGTCGTGGGAATCGTGAAGAACACCATGGAGAGGTCGTCCTCGCCGGAGGCGGCGCCCCGCCAGCGGAATTCGTCGCCGGGGGCATCCTCGCCATCCCAGGCATCCGCGATGCGGCCGTCCCCATCCATGTCGGACCACCAGCCGTAGCTGGTGACAAACGTCCCGGTGCCGGGCAGGACAGCGTGGCGCCCGGTCGCCGTCGCGAAGAGCCCCGCAAGGTCGAGGTCGGGTCCTTGCCGCGTCGGGTACACGTACACGGTGTCAAGGAGCAGCGAACCGTCCCCCGGTTCATCGGACGGGTACGCGCT
>JBFILE010000693.1:0-1485 GCA_041599855.1 Thermoplasmatota archaeon | reverse complement strand
GGCCCCCCTGCGGGCTTCCGAGCCCTTTCCGTCCCCCCCCATTCGTCATACGGGCGTCCGCGTGGGCAACTGCCCCCGGATGTCCGGATCCCCGTCGTCGCACCCACCGGCGCACCACTCCCCGAATTTTTTATACACGGGTCCCCGCTTCCCCCGCCGATGATCCCCCTCCGGGAACGTGTGTACGCGCGGGACGTGGACCCCGCCAAAGGCGAACAGGACATCGTCATCGCGGGCTGGGTCGAAGAGGTCCGTGACCTCGGCGGCATCGCCTTCGTGATCGTCCGTGACCGGACCGGGACCCTTCAGGTTGTGCTCCCCAAGAAGAAGCTGGATGCGGCCCTCGTGGACTCCTTCCTCGACCTGAACCGGGAGAGCGTCATCGCCATCAAGGGGAAGGCGAAGCCGAGCGAGAAGGCACGGAACGGCTACGAGGTCCTCCCGGAAGCCATGGATGTGCTGAGCCGCGCGGACGCACCCCTCCCCCTCGGCGTCGTGGACAAGGTCGAGGCGGACCTGGACACGCGCCTTGACAACCGGTTCATCGACGTCCGCAAACCCGCGGTGTCCGCGATCTTCAAGGTCCGGAGCGCCCTCGTCCGAGCGGGCATCGAATCCTTCTACCGGCAGGGGTTCATCCAGATCCACTCCCCCCGCATCATCGGCGCGTCCAGTGAAGGCGGCACGGATCTCTTCAAGGTCCAGTACTTCGACAAGGAAGCCTTCCTCGCCCAGTCCCCGCAGCTCTACAAGCAGATGATGATGGCGACCGGCCTCGACCGCGTCTTCGAGGTGGCGACGTACTTCCGCGCCGAGAAGCACAACACGAACCGCCATCTCAACGAGATCACAGCGTTCGATCTCGAGATGGCATTCATCCAGGACGAAGACGATGTCATGCGCGTCCTCGAGACCGCGGTCCGCGACATGTGGCAGGCCGTTCATGACGAGTGCGCGGAAGAACTGGAACTCCTCGGGGCCACCGTCAATGTCCCGGAACTCCCCGTGCCGCGGGTGAGCTACGATGAGGCGGTGACGATGGTGAACGATGCCGGCAAGCTCGCGAAACCGATGGTCCACGGCGACGACCTCTCGAGCGAGGCCGAGCGCGTCCTCGGTGACATCATGGGTGCCAAGGGCCACGAGTTCTACTTCATCACCCGCTACCCTGAGGCGATCAAGCCCTTCTACGTGTATGCGGACGACGGGGCCACCACGAGCCGCAGCTTCGATCTCGAACACAAGGGGCTCGAAGTGACGTCCGGAGCCCAGCGCCAGCACGATGTGGGCAAGGTCGAGGCGCGCCTGAAGGAGAAGGGGCTCGACCCGGCCGATTTCGAGGGATACCTCAAGGCGTTCCGCTACGGCATGCCTCCCCACGGCGGTTTCGGACTCGGGATCGACCGCCTCACCATGGAGGTTCTCGGCCTCGAGAACGTGCGGGAAGGCGTCCTGTTCCCGCGGGACCGCACCCGATTGTCGCCT
>JBFILE010000692.1:0-1491 GCA_041599855.1 Thermoplasmatota archaeon | reverse complement strand
GTAACGCCTATGCGGCGCCATCGTGACCACGGAACCGAACGCATTCTTCGGCCACTACCATGACCGGCAGGTGTGTACCCTCACCCCCGACGAAGCCGATCTGTGGATGGCCGGCGGTGATCCCGAGGACATGATGGCACTCCTTCACGCGCCCGCAGTGGACGAGTGGGAAGCGGTCCCCATCGACTCCCGCATCTTCGGGAGCGGCCGCCGCGAACTCGAGGACCTCGTCCCCATCGGGGAGCCCGAGAGGTGGGCGGAAGGATTCGAGGGGCCCGCCGCAACGCCGGGGACCGACGCGGCAGCGTCCGGACGCCCCGAGAACGCGTGGTTCTGAGGAGTGCTGGACGACCATGTGTGGACGCGTCGTGTGGCTGTGGGACCCGCAGACCGGGATGCTCATCCGCCGCTTCGACGATGAAGCGCTGGACGACCCCGACGTGCGCCACGTGATGGAGCGGAACCGGTACAACGTGCCCCCCGCAAGCCACCTGCCCGTGATAGCGGGACGCGGCGACCGGGACAAGGTCGAGATTGCGCGATGGGGATTCCCCATTCCCGAGCGGCCGAACGGCGTCTTCAACACGCGCATCGAGAAGGCGTTCACGAGCCCCATGTGGGGCGGGTTGATTGCGCAGCATCACTGCGTGTTCCCGGTGAAGGGGTTCTATGAGTGGAAGCGGCAGGGGAAGGTGAAGACTCCGTTCTTCATTGCGCGTGCCGATGGCGAGGTCATGCTCCTTGGGGGGTTGATCGGGCGGCGCACGTGGAAGGGGGAATCCTTGCTTTGTGGCAGCATCGTGACTTGTGCGCCGAATGAGGCGATGGCCGAGGTTCATGACCGGATGCCGATTGTCCTGACTGAGGATGAGGCTCGGGAGTGGCTGCACCCGGACCGGGCTGGAGTGGAGCGGGTGCGGGAGTTGGCTTCGCCGCGCGAGGGGGTGGCGTTGGAGGTGCGGGAGGTGGGGGCTCGGGTGAATGCGACCGTGAATGATGAACCGTCGCTCATGGAGCCGGTGGCGACGAAGAAGTGGTTTTGATTGGATGGATCTGGGTCCGGCTGGATGGTGGTGTCCAGTCGATTCAACACGGAGGGCACGGAGGGCGCGGAGGGTGATTTGGAACGGCTTGATCAATCGAATCCTCGGATCTGAATGTTCTTTGTGCTCTGGTCTCGACGTTGAACCACAGACCTTCTTACCGCGAGACCACCATCGCCGATTCCATGGCCGGCCTCGAAGGCATCGACGCATCATCCATGGAGATCGTGGATGCCCTCGGCGCCGTGCGGTGGGACTACGATGCGGGTGATCGCATCGTGCGGCCCGTGCTCAAGCATGCGGATCGGGCCCCCGTCGCCTTGAACCGCGGCGGGGAGCGCGTCATGGAGCGCGTCCGCTTCGGCATGCCCATGGGGCCCGGGGGCCGGCTCCTGACCAACGCCCGGAGCGAAAAGCTCACCGCGGCATCCTCGTGGAAGTCCCTCTT
>JBFILE010000691.1:0-1492 GCA_041599855.1 Thermoplasmatota archaeon | reverse complement strand
GCGGAACCCACGACCCGTCGAAGAGTCCCCCGAGTGCCGAGCCCCTTCTCGTGGCTGCGCGGCGCGGAAACGGACGATGGCCCTGCGCCCGCGCACCGCCGCGCGGACCCGCGTGAGGGCCGTGCCGGCCATGCCGCGCGTGGTGGACGCGACGAGCCCCGCGTCCGCCACCCCGTCGAACGGGACGAGGAATACGGCGTCCCGCAGCGCGTCCCCGATTCCGCCGTCCAGCGCCTCGTCGAAGAGGTCGAAGGCGCCCTCCGTGTTGTCGCGAATGCCGACTTGGCACAACTCACGCGCCGGCAGCTCGACCTCCTCCTCGTGGACCTTGGCGCCTACAAGCGGGGCCTCCGTCGCGTGGATGCGGGCGGTCCCGATGCGACGCGCGTGGAACGGGAACTGGACCATGAACTCGTGCGCGCGACCGACGCCCTCCGCGTCCTCAACGAGAAGCAGCCCGGGCTCCTGACGCGCCTCCTCGCGCGCTCCCGCGCATCCCGCAGGAATCCGGATACGCGCCTTGTGCCCATGGATCGCCGACCCGGTTCTGCGGAAGCCCCCCTGGTGAAGCGGGCCGCTCCGGTCCAAGGAGGCGACGGGTCGGTCCATGGAGCCGGTGGCCGAGGGGCGCCGATCCGCACGAAGGGTGCCCGAGGGGCCACGGCAACCGGGAGGAAGTGAACGGGCCGCAGCCATGGCCGAGGGAGCCACGGCTTCTTCGGCCCGCGTTCTACTTCTTCACCCGCTCTTCCTCGTAGAGGCGCCGCGCCTCATCGTGGAGCGCGTGCTCCTCCTCGGACTCGGGGACCACGGGCGCAACGCCGCTCGGCTTCCCGCGTTCGTTCAGCCCGATCATGGTGAGGCGGCAGGAGCCGGTGCGGACGATCTCGCCCGTGTCCAGGTTCTCCGCTTCCACGGTCACGAACACGGTCATGCTCGTACGGCCCGTGAAGACGAGACGCGCCGTGAGGATGAGGGCGTTCCCGATGAAGACGGGTTCCGTGAAGTCCATGCGCTCCATGCGCGCCGTCACCACGTTCCGGCGTGAGTGGCGGTGGGCGACGAGGCCGGCGACCTCGTCCACGTACTTCATGATCACGCCGCCATGCACGTTCCCGGCCGGGTTCGCGTCCGTCGGCATCATGAGCCGCGTCTGCGTCACCACGGTCTTCGAGATGGGGACGGGGTCCGTAGGCATGATCGGCGCGAATGCGGCTTCCCTTCGTGAAGGTTGCCGTCCCGGGACGCCCGGCCGGGAGCCGGCTGCGACGAAACGTCACCGACGGAGCCCCGGCTCAGGAAAGAAAGGTGTCCGCGCGCCAAGAGAGGAGAGGAGGCAGATGAACGACGCGCGGATGATGCTGCGGAATCCCCACGGGAGGCTAGAACTGTTGGGAGGTTGCGGGGACTCCAAGGCGCGCCAATCCCGGTCCCCTATGTAGCCTCGTGGTACGAAGAGTAAATACTGTATGAGTTTGCAGGCGAGAGAGGC
>JBFILE010000690.1:0-1492 GCA_041599855.1 Thermoplasmatota archaeon | reverse complement strand
TGGGAGGGTGGGGCGGGCTGGGGGCCCGGGTCGGATCGGGCCGGTTGGGGGCCCGCGTCGGATCGGGCGGGTCGGGGTGGCCCGATGGGGCCCGGTTCGCCACCGTGCGCCGCGGCTGTCGGGGGCGCTTCGGCACGATGGTCGGCATGGGCGGCGAAATCGGCCGTGCCCGATGGGGCCGCCATGACGCCGGCCGGGGGCCCCGGGATGCCGCGGGTGCGCTCGGCAGGGTCGGAAGCCGCGGCCACAGCCCCCGTTGGCCGCCCGACGTTCAAGGGCTTTTCGAAGGTGCCCCGGGGCGCCCCGTCGGGCAGGCGTCCTTTCAGGGACCCCCGCCGACCTTACCGTAACTTCTTTATCGGCGGCCCCTTTCCGTGATCCGTGCGCGACCTCATCGCCGACGAGCTCGGTGGTCCGAGCGTCTTCAAGGACGAGTCCAAACTCGGCTACGACTACGTGCCCGAGGACCTGCCGGGCCGTCATGAGGCCATGCGCGTCCTCGCGCGCGCCATGAAACCCATCCTGACGACCCGTGGCGGCCAGAACGTCCTCATCTCGGGGCCCGTCGGAAGCGGCAAGACCGCCCTTTCGAACCGGTTTGTCCGGGACTTTAAATCCGTCGCCCAGAACCAGGGCGTGAAGGTCGAGTTCGCCGTGGTCAACTGCCGCCGCCGGGCGACGGAAGCGGCAGCGCTCCTCAAGGTCCTCAACCACTTCGACCCCCGGTTCCCGGACCGCGGCTTCTCGAACACGGAGATGCTGGAGACCCTGCGGAAGATGCTGGAGCGCAAGGAGGCGCACCTCATCGTCATCCTCGACGAGGCAGATGTCCTCCTGAAGCGGAGCGGGTCCGACCTCGTGTACAACCTCACGCGGTTCAACGAGGAGGAACGCGCCCCCCGGTACTCGGTGAGCCTCATGATGGTGAGCCAGGAGGATGCGCGGCAGCATCTGGACGAGGCGAGCCGGTCCACGTTCAAGCGCACGAACGTCCTCGAACTCGAGAAGTACGACGAGGACCAGTTGAAGGACATCGTCCACCAGCGCGTGGACCTGGCATTCCATTCGGGAACGTTCGCCGAGGACCTTGAGACCCTTGCGGCGAGCATGGCGGAACCCTATGGCGATGCACGGTATGCCATTGCGCTCCTGCAGAAGTCGGGGACGAATGCGGACGATCGCCGGTCGAGCGAGGTGAGCGCGGAGGACCTGCGGGCCGCCGCCGCGGACGAGCACCCGTTCGTCACCGAGTCCAAGCTCCGCGAACTCGACATGCACACGCGCCTCACGCTGCTGTCCATCGCGCGCGCCCTGAAGAAGCAGGATGCGGCGTTCGTCATCACAGGGGACGTGGAGGAGCGGTATGCGCTCGCGTGCGAGGAGGTTGGTGAACGCCCCCGCGCCCACACCCAGTTCTGGACGTACCTGAAGGAGTTGGAGAGCCTCGGATTCATCCGGACGCGCCGGAGCGGGAAAGGCGTCCTTGGGACGA
>JBFILE010000689.1:0-1498 GCA_041599855.1 Thermoplasmatota archaeon | reverse complement strand
GACCGCGGGTCGGTTCGCGCCGCAATCCTTGCCGGCGTGGTCCGCGACACGCACCCGGCCGCGGTGGGCAATGAAACGGTGGCCGTTACCGAGGAGGGGTTGGTCACGATAACGGATCAGGATGGCACCCTGAAGGCTTCCTGGTCCACGGTGGCGTCCCCGACGTTCCTGCGCGTCCTGGGCACCGTGCCCGGCGCGTGGGATCGTGTGTTCATCGGCGACACGGACAAGACCCTCATCTACACAACAGCGGGCACGCTTCTCGGGAATCTTCCGGCAGGCGCGAACGGGGTGGTGCGCGATGTGGCGCAGGTGCAACTCGGCATGGGCGGGCACCGCTGGCTCACCCTCGTGGATGGCGAGGACCCCGGGGACCTGGATGCGGACTCGATCGTGAAGGCGCATGATCCCTTGACCTTCGCCGTGACCGCCACCCTCAACGTCGAGGGCGACGCGAAGTTCCTCGCAGTCCCCAGCACAACGGGGCGCGCTTTCGCCGCGACCGATGACGGCGTCGCCCGCATCACCGTGACAAGCTTTGGGTTGTTCACGGATTGGTTCGCGAGCACCGAGGAACCCTTCGAGTTCGAGGCATTGGACGATGGCGGCGCCCTGATGGTCGGTGAGGGAAACGCGTACCGCCTCTCCGACGCTGGGGCAGCGTTCCCGCGTGGGTTCCAGAACCTCGCCGCTGCGGCATTCGGTGAATTCACCGGCGACGGCACGGTCGATGTGGTCCTTGCCACAGGAGGAGAATTGCACGTGTGGAACGGCACCGACCTCAGTGACCACGCCACGTTCGCCCTCGAAACCTTCCGGAACCCGACATGGAATACGGTCACCCCCCACTCGTACTGCGCCCACGACGACATCCGCATCGCCCAGGCCATCCACGAGAAGTATGAATGGCAATCCTGCTTCGACTACAACGCCAAAGGGGGCGTGACGGATCCCTCTGAGCACGTGCTCACCATCCACACCACACCCGCCGGCAACCTCCTCGTCACAAGCGCCAACGACGCGCAACTCATCCTCACCCACATGACATCGGACGGCACCGAACTCTGGCGCCAGCTGCACCCGTTGCAGGATTTCGCAAGCCTCCGCCACCTCGACAACCACGGGGCCACAGGGCGCATCCTCGCCGATGCCACCGGCCACCTCATGCTGCAGGACCTCAGCGACGGATCCGTCACATGGGAAACCACGCCAGGCGAGCCCACCGGCGAATTCCGCGGCGTCGTCCAAGTCCCCCGCGGCGGCATCTTCGGCACCCACGTCTTCACCTCCAGCGTCAGCTGGACCACAACAACCATTGACGGCGACCGGGAAGCCCGCGCCACCGCCATCGGCCTCTACGACGTCACCGACCCCTACAACAACATCCCCCGCATCCCGGCCTACGACGCCATCCTGCGCGTCGGGCGATGGGGATGGGGGTGAGGGTGGTCTGCAGCGATAGGAGCGGCTGATTCTGACAATTCGAGTGGGCGAGGTG
>JBFILE010000688.1:0-1507 GCA_041599855.1 Thermoplasmatota archaeon | reverse complement strand
CCTTGTGGGAGTCCTCATGGCCATGCTCGTGACGCGCCTTCGCGACCGCCGGAGGATCGGCGGCTGAGGCCGACTGCGTCGAGGGTCGCTGGGCCGGCGGGGCGGTGCGACTGGGCACCTCCCGCACACGAATCGTTAAAGCATTCCAAGGAGTCCCCCGGCCTCATGAAGCTGGCATGGATCGGACTCCTCGCCCTCACGCTCCCCGCCCTCGCGGGCTGCGTGAATCCCGCCGACGTCGTCGAAACCGCCGACATCGATCCCACCACGACCGACACCCCCGACCGCTTCGCTCGCACCTTCAACCGGGACCTCCCGGACGTCATCTCGAAGCTCGAACCCCTCGCGCAGGCCGCGGACGTCCCCGGAGGATCCGGCATCTGGCTCCACGGGAACTACGCGTACGTGGGCGGACGAGGAACAGGATTCCACGTGGTCGACGTGACCGAGCCCGAGAAGCCGGTCATGGTCGGCAGCCTCGCCAATGACATCTACGCGCGCGACGTGGACGTGCTCACGTACCCCGACGGGCGCGTCGTCGCCGTCATCGCCTCCGCGGGAGCCGGCATGAACTTCATCGACGTCACCGACCCCACGGACCCCACCCTCATCGGGAACGTGGAGCCCCCGCGGAGCGGCACCCACAACGTGGCCGTCCTCCCCGGCACCCACCTCGTCTTCAACAGCGCCTCGAACGGCCAGGGCGGCAAGATCCAGGTCGTTGACGCCTCCGACCCGAGCACGCCCACCGTCATCAGCGAATGGGGCACCCACGGCTGCCACGACATCACGTTCTTCATCTCCGAGGACAAGAAGCGCGCGTACTGCCCCGGCATCCAGGAGACCAACATCTGGGACATCGAGGACCCCCTCGACGGGAAGCACGTGGCCAGCATCACGAACGACTTCATCACCACGGGCGGTCTCCACCACCTCGCCATCGTGAACGAGGACGCAAGCCTCCTCATCCTCGGTGACGAGTTCATGGGCGGCAGCGGCCCCGGCTGCCACGTGAACGTGGCGGACAAGTCCACCACGAGCGGCGCCCTCTGGTTCTACGACATCACCGACGAGAAGAACCCGAAGCTCCTCAGCTGGATCACCCCCAGTGCCCCGGTCCTCGCCTACGTGGAGAACCAGTCCTCCAGCTGCACCGCGCACTTCGGCGTCATCATCCCCGACACCGAGAAGCTCGTCATGAGCTGGTACCGCGCCGGCGTCATCCTCATCGACTTCGCCGACCCCGCAAACCCCCACATCCTCGACCAGTGGAATGAAGGCACCAACATGTGGGACGTGCAGTACGCGAACGGCTACCTGTTCACAGGCGACATGTTCCGCGGGCTCGACGTGCTCACCCTCGGGTGAGCACGTCGAATTCCTTCCGACGACGCCACTTTGGGGCCCAGCTCCGCGGGGCAAAGCCCCGCTCCGCTGTACGGTGGCGCCGCCGGCCGAGAGGGGGGCTGCTGCCCCCCTCTCGGGCTCTCCCCCCGCTCGGGTTTGG